>CACWJQ010000041.1:18870-22139 GCA_902761225.1 uncultured Lachnospiraceae bacterium
ATATATCTCCTTGCCAAGATCATCATTGAGAAAAACGAGCATTCAATATCCATGGTCAAGATCCTTGGTTTTAAAAACGGTGAGATAGGCTCCCTGTACATCCTGCCAACCGCAATGGTTGTGGTATTGTGCGCGCTGGCAGGATTTGTGATCGGATACTGTCTGATGCTGTGGGCATTCAAGGTATTTCTTCTCAATTTTGACGGATACTTTACATTCTACATGAAGAAAACATCGATGATCCTGTCAATCGTATTTCTGCTCATCGGATATGCATTTGTTTCCGTTATAGATTTCATAAGGATCAGGAGGATACCCATGGATGTTGCACTGAAGAATGTAGAGTAGATCCGTCAGAGGTTCCTTACTATTCCGGAGAAAAGTATGGATCCGTCGTAGCCTGTTACGATGAACATGAAGGGCCGGTCCAGGGTAAAATACATTTCGTTTTCTATGATCAGGGTTCCGCCGGATCTTACGTCCATGTAAGTGTATGCGGTTCCGATGACCCCCTGTTCGTCTACCTCAACCATGGCAGCATGCTCTGCCTTGCCGATATAGAAATTTGCAGCATCCGGTGAAAGGGGCGCAAAGTCCGATACGGCCGGATCCATGACATCGGTGATGCCCAGGGAGGACATTGTATTTAACAGATCTGTTTCCTCCGAAACGTTGAATTTCGGTATCGCAAGGTAGACAAAGGGGTTCTCCCAGTGCTCATCCATTTCTTTTTTGGGTGAGATAACATCGAAGATCTCAGGTCTTGATACGAGCGTATTTACATCCACACCTTCATCAGGAAGGAAGAAATACATTGCTCCGCTGTCACAAAGAGGAAGACCGAGTGCAGTGAAATCATCGTCAAGATAAACGGGCATATACCTTCCGCCATGCATCATGGTCACTTCGGAATCGGAGAGCGTTCCATGAAAGATTTCCTGTGTGCTGAGCTGTTCCATAAATTCATCCGACCATCCGGCTTTATAATATATGGTCGAGACAAGGGCCATTACGGTCTGAGGGGTCAGGCTGATATCATCTGCATACTCATCAAGCAGCCCTTTGGTATTTTCGCTGATCCATTTCCTGAGTTCTTCACTCATTTCCGGTGATCCCACATCTCCAACGTAAGAGGATGAATGGTAGTCGGTTGCCAGATTATTAAGTGTGGCATCGTTAAATGTTACGGAATCATTCAGCCATACAGAGTTGGCAAGGAGGCTGGTCACCGCCGGCGTATCCACATAATTGGCATTCCAGATCGAGGTAACATTGCTGTGCAGCTGGTCTATATCGGAAACATCCAGCGCATCAAGTATCTGCTGTCTTGAATTTCCGCCGGATGTCTCTGCCAGCATCGATAATGCCAGATAGATATTTAAGGGAGAACATACGGTATTTTCATTATCTGCAATGAGAGTGTTTTCCATGACAGACCTGTAATACTCCGACATGTCCGGCTGGATCTCTGCCGAGGCGTAGTTATTGCTCACAAATTCTGTTGCCCAGTTTCTGTGAACCTCACTGTTCATAAACTCATCCATGTCCATGTCTTCATAATCAGACGGCGCATTGACAGCCCTTATGATGCGTATGCCGTTATGGCCCGTCTGATGCGGTTCAATTGAACTCTGCCGCATAAAGTGCATGCCGGCTGCTATGATGAGCACCGATGCCGCGATAGCAGGTGCGATGTACATGAATATCCTGCCAGTTTTCTTCCTGCCGGTATACTTTTCCGCATTTTCTATTTCTTTTTCGTCTATATCACCAAGTAATTCAAACAGTTTATCGCTGTTCATATACTGTACCCCCTTCCTGTAAGATGCTCCTTAAGAGATCTCCTTATCCTGGATAATGAGGTTGATACCTTGCCCTCGCTTATCCTGAGCCTTTTTGCAATCTCGGAGATCTCGTATGTGTGCCAGTATCTGAGTATGAACATATATCTTTTTTCATCGGATAATGATGCAAGAAAGCTGTTTATCTCGCGTATCAGTTCCTTCTCAAGTGCAGTGCTTTCAGGGTCATCGTGTCCCGATACAATGTCCTGAAGCTCATCAAGCACCAGATTCACTTTTCCGTCCGAACGTTTCTTACGGTGTGAACTTCTGTATCTGTCAAAGGAAAGGTTCCTTGTGATCCTTCCGAGAAATGCCTGCAGTATGGATGGCCTTGCAGGCGGGATGGAGTTCCAGGCACGGAGCCATGTGTCATTGACGCATTCCTTGACATCTTCGACATCGGACAGTATATTTCCGGCTATTGCGGAGCAGTAGGCTCCGTATTTGGCGGATGATTCGGTGATAGCCTGTTCATTCCGGTCGAAATACAGCCGGATTATCTCTTCATCATTCATCTTCAGGCTCCTCCTTTCACCTCTATAAACGTCATCTTACGGAAAATCTTACAATAATCCGAAAAAAAAGTAACCATGCATATGTATCCTGTTATGATCGTCATATGTAAGCGCTTACGGGCTCTTTTTTACTTTTTATGACAGTCACTATATGGTAAAATTATTTTCTGTGGTCTATATACTATCAAGTCTACTTAGGAGGTTCTCATGGCCAAATTACAGGAAGCAGCCGTGAAGCAGATCGAAGAGATCTGTGACAGGTACTGCGACGAAAAGACCCCACTCATGATGATCCTGAGCGATATCCAGAATGAATACGGATATATTCCTCTGGAGGTTCAGGAGATAGTGTCCGCAAAGACCGGAATCTCGGTCGCAGAGATCTACGGGGTTGTCACTTTCTATTCTTTCTTTTCACTTACCCCCAAGGGAAAATATGTTATAGGCTGCTGTCTCGGAACGGCATGCTATGTCAAGGGAGCCCAGAATGTCATCGACAGATTTTCAGAGCTTCTCGGCATACGTCCGGGTGAGACTACCGAAGACGGACTTTTCACTCTTGATGCCCTCAGATGTATCGGAGCCTGTGGTATTGCGCCTGCGGTAAGCATAAACGGCAAGGTTTATCCCAAGGTTGATCCCGCACAGGTTGAAGGTATCATCGAATCCTTCAGAAAGGAGGCATCGGCGTGAACAGGATAAATACGGTTGAAGAACTTGAACAGAAGATAGCGAGCTGCACAGGATGCGTCGATTCCAAACTTACGGGAGCGGATGAGAAGAGACATATCGTTCTTTGCGGCGGTACCGGATGTCTTTCGAGCAATTCGAAGGAAATCATGGGAAAATTTAAAACTGTTCTCGAAGAAAAAGGCCTCTCCGATAAGGTGACCGTCAATCTTGTCGGATG
>CACWJQ010000042.1 GCA_902761225.1 uncultured Lachnospiraceae bacterium
ATTCACCCTCTGCTTGTCCAGACTGATCCAGATCAGATACTGTGTTGCACTCTGAATGCGTCCGGTACCTGCATCATTCGCGGTTCCGTTGACATACGCTTCATCCGTATCCGTTATGGTTCCCAGCCAGAGCTTTGCAGCCTTTCCGGCGAACATCTCACCGGCAGTGAACTTCTTCTCAAGCCAGATGGTTCCTACGAATCCCTCCAGACCTGCATCAGCAAAAAATGTGGGAAGGTTCATCTTACCGCGTCCGTCTTCGGGTATTCCTTCATTCCAGTTTTCACTTCTTCCCTGATCTGCCTGTTCGCATTCCGCAAACCATTCGGAAGAAAGCTTTTCATTATTACGTATCACACTTTCCCTGTATTCGGGATCTCCGTATTTTGCAGACTCTTCGATAAGCTCCGGATGATCTGCGAGCATCTCTTTGCTGACCCATGATGAAATATGAGATCCGCCGAGACTTGCATGTACTATTCCGACAGGTATGCCAAGCTTATCATTCATGCGTTTTGCGAAGAAATAACAGCTTCCGGAGATAGTGTACATGTTCTCAGGCTTAGCGCACTTCCATTCACCTGTCCTGGGATCATCCAGGGGTCCGGAGTACTCGGTATCCGATGTGATATCGAAAAACCTTATCAGACTGTTCTCTGATGCGGCTATGACCTCAGGATAGTTATCCTTTATCCTGTCAAAAGTCACATCCATATTGGACTGTCCCGAAGCAAACCAGACAGCTCCTGTCACAAGATCTTTAACGGTTACCGAATTACCCTTCTCATCACTTACCTTAAGAGTAAATGACAGACCGGGTTCAAAAGCCGGAAGAAACGCAGAGAAGCTGCCTTCATCCGAAACAGTGCAGAACGCTTTATAATCTACGTCCTCTTCCACCTGTCCGTTCTCATAATGAGCAGTAAGAACACAGTCCACTCTGAGTCCGGGTTCATCCCATCCCCATACATGAACCGGTTTATTCTTTTGAAGTACAGCACCATCTGTCAGCAATCTGGGAAGTTTAAGTTCATCCATGATTATCTCCTCTCATGCTCCGCCGCCTCTGTTCCGGATACATCTGTGCATTTTCCTGAATATCCCAAGGAAAGTTAATATCAGTTAAGCGCCTCATGAAGTGTGCTTCTTACGGCACCCTTTCCTGACATCAGCTTAATGAAGTATGCGATGACCTTGTCGGAAAGTCCGGCTTTTTCAAGGTCCGTTGCAAAAATAGTCTCATTTTTAAGTATGGGAAGAAGAACCTTTCTTACCTCTTCCGCATCAAGAGTGCTTCCGAATTCAAGCCCCTTAAGACTGTCCTGAATACCTGCCAGCATGGGATCGGGACTGCATTCGAATTCTGCTCCGTTGTCATCGATTCCCTTTGCATATCTGAGCCATCCTGCAAGTACAAGAGGAATGGCGTTAAGATCACTGACATTCCTGGAGGGATCTGCGATGTAACTCTTTATGGTCTCACCGAATCTGATGGGTATCTTCTGTGAGGTATCACACGCGATCCTCTGAGGAGTATCCGGCATGAAGGGATTGGGAAGTCTCTTTCCGACAACAGTGTCGATGAACTCCGTAGGTGAGATAACTCCGGGATCCGTCACAACAGGAAGTCCCTCCTTATATCCTACGGTATCAACGAGCTTGGACAGATCGGCGTCCTTCATCTCTTCTGAGATCCTGGTGAATCCGAGAAGACATCCGTATACGGCAAGTGAAGTATGAAGAGGATTGAGACAGGTAGTGACCTTCATCCTCTCAACATTATTGACTGTATCCCTGCTTGTGAAGATAACTCCGGCCTCTTCAAGTGAAGGTCTGCCATTGGGAAAATCATCTTCGATAACGAGATATTCACTCTCCTCTGCATTTACAAAGGGAGCAACATATGTATGGAATCCGGTGATAACAGGCTCGGGATCTTCAACACCGTCAGCAGCGATCATATCCTTTACGGAATCATCGGGACGGGGAGTGATCTTATCGATCATTGACCAGGGGAATGATACGGATGCCTTATCCTCAACATAATCAAGGAATCCCTTATCGGCTTTTCCGTTCTCAGACCACTTAACCGCAAATTCATGGATCGCATCAAAAAGCTTCTGTCCGTTATGTGAACAGTTATCGGTGCTTACCATCGCAATGGGATATCTGCCTGCTGCATACCTTGCGTAGAGAAGAGCTGCAACCTTTCCTATATAGCTTACAGGCTTCTCGGGACCATTTGCCATATCCTCACTTACTGCCTTTGTAAACTGTCCGTCAGGTCCCTTAAGGCTGTATCCCTTTTCGGTTATTGTAAAGGTAGCAAACTGAAGTGAGCTGTTTTCAAAGGCGCTTTTGAGATATGAATAATCATCCTGAACACCTGTATCCAGCTTGACTGACTTTGAAACCGATGCTATGACCTGCTTCTCAACCTTGCCGTCAGATTTAAGTATTGCAAGTATGGAAAGATTGTCAAAGGGCTTATAAGCCTTGTCTATTATCTCGTAATCAAAGCCTTCGGCAACGATAATGCCGGTATCCATGCTTCCCTTTTCAATGAGTTCCTGTGCAAGACGCGCATGATATGCTCTGAAGATATTGCCCGCCCCAAAGTGAACCCACCTGGGAGCCTTGTCTGTATTTGCCTTTACTTCATTAACATCATATGCGGGAAGATGGTATCCCTTGCTCTCCCACGCACTCTTTTCACCGATACCTTCTAATGAAAGTTTCATCTTACGCCTCCGTGTGCTTTATCAATAGCTTCCCAAAGTCCGTTAATATATGCTGCGCCGAGCGCTCTGTCGTAAAGACCGTATCCGGGCATTGCTTCTTCACCCCAGATCATTCTTCCGTGGTCGGGACGGATGGGGCCGTTGAATCCGGATTCGTAAAGTGCTCTTACTATCTCATACATATCAAAGCTTCCGTCACTTGAAAGGTGTGCTGCCTCTTCGAAGTCGGGCTTGCCTGCAGGAATATCCTTACCGGTCCATGCCTTAACCGCGCTTCCGTCCTCATGGCAGAATGAATTGAACTGAAGATTCCTTACATGTGCGAAATGAACACGTCCCGCAAAGGATCTGATCATATCGGGAAGATCGTTCTCAGGATTTGTACCAAAGGATCCGGAGCAGAATGTAAGTCCGTTATGTACATTATCAACTGCTGAAAGCATCTTTGAAATATTAGCCTTGTTGTTGATGATACGGGGAAGACCGAACACACTCCATGCGGGATCATCGGGATGGATCGCCATGTTGATATCGTATTTATCACATACAGGCATTATCGCCTTCAGGAAATATACGAGATTTTCAAAAAGCTTCTCTTCATTGATATCCTTGTACTGTTCGAAGAGATCTCTTACTTTACCGAGTCTTTCAGGTTCCCATCCGGGCATCACAGTTCCGTTCATCTGATCCTTAATGGAATCAAACATATTGGCGGGATCGATAGCATCAATGGAGTCCTGTGAATATGCAAGCACTGTGGAACGATCATGTCTTACTCTCGCAAGTTCCGATCTGGTCCAGTCAAAAACAGGCATGAAATTATAGCAGACCATATGGATATCCTGTTTACCTAGATTCTCCAGAGTCTTGATATAATTATCTATATGCTCGTCTCTCTTGGGACCCGCTGTCTTGATATCATCGGAAATATTGACCGATTCGATACCTGCGATATGCATATCCTCTTCAGCAACATCCTTCTTAAGAGATATGATCTCATCCTCGGTCCAGAGTTCACCTGCCTGTTTATTGTAAAGAGTCGTAATAACACCCTTCACACCGGGGATCTGTCTGATCTGCCAAAGTTTTACGGTATCATATTCCTTACCGTACCATCTGAGGGTCATTTCCATGATTCATCTTCTCCTTTAAAAAATTTAACGTAAGTCCCTATCGATCACTTTGTTATAGTAACTGTCTGATAAGGGATGGTAATGTTATTCTCCCTGAATACCTCGACAAGTTTCTTTCTTATCCATCCGCATGCACTGTAATTCTCTGCAAATGTTTTGGTCCATACAGTGGCCTTTATCACAGGACCGTCCGCATCAAACCTGGCCACAACAGGCTTTGTGCAGTCCACAACAAATTCCGCACTTCTGACCACTTCTTCAAAAAGATCTATGGCCTTATCCAGATCATCATCAAATCCAACAGTCACTTCAAGGAAATTGCCGACCTTGTCATTGGAACTTACATTAATAAGAAGGCTCTCATTCATGGTTCCGTTTGGAATGATATAAGACTGACCCGAATACGACATTATAATGGTATGTCTTAATGTAATGTCTGAAACGGTTCCCTCGGCAAGCACCGAGGTACCGCTCATGACTTTTATCTTATCTCCGAGATCAAAAGGCCTTGAAAAGGAGATCGATATTCCGGATAGGATATTATTCAGTACCTTCTGCGCGGCAAAGCTCAGTATCGCAAGTACAAGACCTCCTCCGGTAAGTATGGCTGCTGCTGCTTTCTCAAGATCTGTATATACGTTCAGAGCACCGATAAGACAGCCGATGACGATGAACACTCTGAGAAGATTACAGATGAATCTTACATGCAGCTTTTTATTCTTCCTGGATATGATCCTGATCAGGATGAACAAGGCCAGTCCGGTTCCCAGTATTATCAGCAGTTGTATAGTTTCTTCCATCATTTCATTAATATCCGATAAAAAAACATAAATATTTCAGTGATGTCATTATAGCATACTAGTATTTCAGTTACAATGAAGGCTTTAATTTCTCATAAAAAAATCCCGGAGCCTCATGACTCCGGGATCATTATCTGTCTTTGCAGATTATTTAGCAGCCTTCTTAGCAGGTGCCTTCTTAGCAACGGTAGCCTTCTTAGCGGGAGCTGCCTTCTTAACAGCGGTAGCCTTCTTTGCAGGTGCTGCCTTCTTAACAGCGGTAGCCTTCTTTGCAGGAGCTGCCTTCTTAACAGCGGTAGCCTTCTTTGCAGGAGCTGCCTTCTTAGCGGTGGTAGCGGTTGCTTTCTTAGCAGGTGCTGCCTTCTTAGCGGTGGTAGCGGTTGCCTTCTTTGCAGGTGCTGCCTTCTTAGCGGTGGTAGCGGTTGCCTTCTTAGCAGGTGCTGCCTTCTTGGCTGCGGTAGCGGTTGCCTTCTTAGCAGGTGCTGCCTTCTTAGCTGCGGTAGCGGTTGCCTTCTTTGCAGGTGCTGCCTTCTTTACTGTTGCCTTCTTTGCAGGTGCTGCCTTCTTAGCATCTGCTTCCTTCTTTGCTGTAGCCATTTTTTTCCTCCTCCGATTTTTGGAATAAAATTTTTACATTAATAAATAACTACTGAATTGAATATACTACATTATCTTGATAAATCAAAGGTTTTTTTAAATTTTTTATACAATTTTTATGTATTTTTTTCAGTGTTTATCTGTAATCTCAAGATTATGACATCGGTGTCATTTTTATCCGGTGTTTTTTATCTCTCTTCAATCGGCTTATATTCAGTATTTTCCTGTATTCCGATGTATGCCGGACGTATGATCTTATCTACGTTTATAAGCTCTTCCATGCGATGTGCACTCCATCCGACTATCCTGGCGATTGCGAACATCGGAGTATATAATTCCAGAGGAAGTTCAAGCATGCTGTAAACAAATCCACTGTAGAAATCCACATTCGCACTTACACCTTTGTATATCTTTCTCTCTTCTCCTATCACTTCAGGTGCAAGTCTTTCTATCATCGAATAAAGATCATATTCTGCTTTGCGATGCTTTGACTCTGCAAGCTTTTCTACAAACTGTTTGAATATCAGTGCTCTGGGATCTGACACGGAATAGATTGCATGCCCGAAACCATAGATGAGTCCTGCCTTATCGAATGCTTCCTTGTGAAGTATCTTCCTCAGATAATCACGTACTTCATCTTCATCTCTGTGATCATGTACATTCTTCCATATGTCATGGAACATCTTCACAACCTTTATATTGGCACCGCCATGCTTGGGTCCCTTAAGCGATCCGAGCGCTGCAGCCATTACCGAATAAGTATCCGTTCCTGATGAAGAGATCACATGAGTTGTGAAGGTGGAGTTATTGCCGCCGCCATGATCCATGTGAAGCACAAGAGCTATATCAAGGACCTGAGCTTCAAGCTGTGTGTATTCCATATTGGGACGAAGCATGCGCAGAATATTCTCGGCAGTCGACAATTCAGGATCAGGTCTGTGGATATAGAAGCTCTTATCCTTGTAGTAATGATTATATGCGTGGTAACCATATACCGAGAGCATCGGGAATACCGATATGAGCATCAGACACTGGCGCATTACATTATCAAGTGAGGTATCATCTGAATTCTTATCGTATGCATACAGTGTAAGAACACTTCTTGCAAGAGTGTTCATCATATCCTTGCTTGGAGCTTTCATAATGACATCACGTACAAAGTTCTTGGGAAGAGATCTTGAATCAGCCAGCACATCCATAAAACCGGCAAGCTGTTCTTTGGTAGGAAGCTTTCCGTAAAGGATAAGATAAGCGGTCTCTTCAAAGCCGAATCTTCCTTCGTTGTAGAAGCCTGCAGTAAGGTCCCTTACATCAATACCTCTGTAATACAGGCGTCCGGCACAGGGCACGGTCTCACCGTTAACTTCTTCCTTTGCGATAATGGTAGAGATCCTTGTAAGACCCGCTCTTACACCATTACCGTTTACATCTCTCAATCCCTTTTTAACATCATATTCTTTGAAAAGCTCGGGAGCGATCTTGGAATTGTCTCTGCAAAGATCAGAGAGAGCAGAGATCTCCGGAGTGGGTTCCATTTTAAAACTCATGTTAATCCTCCTCATATAGAAACGCAGATCATAAGATACATTTATAATATTAACAAATAATCTTCAAATGCGCACTCTTTAAACCCCATTTTTGTTTTTTTGAATTTGTGACATAAATGTCATAAAAAAAGAGCTGCCACACAGTGGCAGCCCCTTAATAATCGGTATCAGCAATTGAAATATGATATTACATTTACAAGCTTCTCCGAATTACTCTTGGTTGCATCGGAGCTTGATGCGATCTCATCCACAGACGTGGCAATGCCTGTAATGGATGCGCTGACTTCCTGATTGGAAGCGGCGTTTTCCTGCGATATGGCACTCAGTGACTGAACCGCATCGGTTACGATATTCTGTATCTTCTCAAGCTGAACAGTATCATCAGACACCTGTCTGATATGCTCCAGAGATTCACCGATCTCCTTTCCGAGTACAAGGAACTTATTCTGGGTCTCGCTGATAAATCCCTGTTCTTCCCTGATAAGTCTCGCCACGTTATCGGAAAGCTTTACCGAAGCTTCCGAATTCCTGACTATGTCTTCAACTATCTCTCTTATGACATTGGCAGATTTACTTGACTGATCTGAAAGATTACCGATCTCGGAAGCAACAACCGCAAATCCTCTTCCGGCCTCCCCGGCTCTGGCAGCCTCTATTGAAGCATTCAGTGCCAGCAGATTGGTCTGGTTAGCAATCGAGGTGATCATATCGACTGCTTCCCTGATCTTCTGTACCGCATCATTTGTATCAGATATCTGTCTTGTGATATTATCCACAGCTTCAACGGTATGAACTGAAGAATCAGAAACCTTACTTATATATTCACTTGCTTCATCTCCCGCCTTTCTGATATTCTCTGACGACTCGGCAAGAGCTTCGGAGCTTTCGGTAAGAAGTGCTATCGTGTCATTAAGATCTGCTACCTGCTTTCCGATCTCCTGAACATTCTCTGCCATCTCATTTGCACCGTCAGCAAGATCCTCCACCGCTGAAGATATCTGAACGACACTGGATGAAGAGTTTTCAGAAAGACTCTGAACATTGTTCGCATCACTGCTCAGCTGTTCGCTTACGGACTTCACCTCTCCGAGGATCTCGTTAAGCTTGTCCTTCAGAAGATGTGATGCAGCAATGATAGCTCTGGTTTCCTTCACCTTGGACTTCGTGTCACTATCCGCATTAAGATTGCCTTCGGAAAGTTTGGTTAATGTTTCGGCACATTCGTTGAGAGGCTTTGATACTATACGTGCAAAATACAGACACAGGCAGACGAATATCAATATGAGCATGCAGGCTATTCCACCGGCAACTATCATCATCTTTGACAATGCACCGTTAACCCTCTCGCATGTCTCTCCGGCAAAAGCCATACCTACCACATTATTATTCGCATCCCTGAGCGGAACATAATAAACATAATAATCATTACCGTTGATCACCACATCATCCGAGAAGTAATCTTTTCCGTTTCCGATGACTTCCTTCACAACCGCTTCGGATGCTTTGGTTCCCTCGATCCTCTTCCCGTCATCTCCGAATATGGAAGTACAGAATCTGGTGTCACCATGGAACAATGTAAGATCAACTCCCTGATCCTTGAGATGGTCCATGTAATCAGGATCATATGTGACCCATCCGTCCACCATCATTTCTTCGTTCCTGAGATCATATGCATAATACTCAGCCAGGTCACCAGCAGCAACCTGAAGTGTATTCCTGGTATGGTCAACCAGCTTTGTTCTCATATATACGACACAGAATACCGCCATCAGCAAAAGAGAGGAAACCAGCGGGACAAGTGCGGCTATCATCAATATTTTCCTGAAATTCAGTTCGTTTCTTTTCATCTGTTTTCCTCCGGGATGTATATTCTCTCATACGTTCCTTTATACGGGAAAGTATGGATATAATCAGATTATATCACTGTTTCTGATATTATAATCAGACAAAATAGCATTATTTCATTTATTTTCAACAAATTATGGGCAATTCTTATTCGAAAGCAGATGCCCGTTTCTACTGCATTTACATACACAAAAAAGCAGGGAGCCCGCAAACGGCGCTCCCTGCCTGAACTTCTTTTCTGCAATTATTTGTCAGAAATTATCTTCATGTACTTCGAAGAAGCTCTGAGGATGCTTGCAAACAGGACATACATCCGGTGCCTCAGTTCCAACAACGATGTGTCCGCAGTTACGGCATTCCCAGACAGTAACTCCGGACTTCTTGAATACTTCCATTGCCTTTACATTCTGAAGAAGCTTACGATATCTCTCTTCATGCATCTTCTCGATGGCAGCAACACCGCGGAACTGCTCAGCAAGATCATGGAAGCCTTCCTCATCTGCTTCCTTAGCCATTCTCTCATACATGTCGGTCCACTCATGATTCTCGCCTTCAGCTGCTGCAAGAAGGTTCTCTTCCGTGGTTCCGATCCCGCCAAGAGCCTTGAACCAGAGCTTTGCATGCTCCTTCTCATTTTCAGCGGTCTTAAGGAAAAGAGCTGCGATCTGCTCATATCCGTTCTTCTTTGCTACGGATGCAAAGTATGTATACTTATTTCTAGCCTGTGATTCACCTGCGAAAGCGTCCTTAAGGTTCTGCTCTGTCTTTGTTCCCGCATAAGGATTCTTGGCATCACCGCCTACCTTCTCAAACTTCTCGGCAGGAGCCTTGCATGTGGGACATGAAAAATCCGCAGGAAGCTCCTCTCCTTCATACTCATAACCGCAAACACTGCATTTCCAAACTGTCTTACTCATAAAAAGCCTCCTTTAGATTATTGACCGTTTTCACTCTGAAAACTTCATGTCAATTATATTATATAGACGCTTATTTTTCCATTCAGTTTTTAGAAAATAAGTGACCCCCAGAAATCCTCAATACTGCTCTTCGAAGCACTTACTTTTCCCTGGATCATCTCAGGTGCCCCGCCGCCCTTTGCACCGAGTTTCTCTCTCATCTCAGAGGCCAGTTTACGGGCATCCAATCCCTTTCCCCCGGCGTAATACCTGTATCCTTCTTCATCGGTTCCCGCAAAAATGCCCACGTAACCGTTCTTTACTGATATCAGTTCGTTATAGATATTCTTCATCGATATTGGTGAAAGATCCATATCCGTAAAAACGCATCCATTAAACTCTTCATCAGATGCTCTGTTTTGGATCTCATCCAGGATGGATCTTTCCGAAAGACCGGCAAGCCGTCTTTTCAGCTCCTGATTCTCACTTCTTAAACCCTCTACCAGGCCGGGAACATTATCTCTGTGAGTTGAGAATGACCTTGCAAGAGCATCAAGTGAATCAATGTTCCTTAAGGTGAATTCAAGAGCCCTTTTACCGCAGAGGATCTGAAGCTGTGTCCCTTCCTTTATTCCG
This sequence comes from uncultured Lachnospiraceae bacterium, assembly GCA_902761225.1. Classification (GTDB taxonomy): domain Bacteria; phylum Bacillota; class Clostridia; order Lachnospirales; family Lachnospiraceae; genus AC2028. The sequence goes on from CACWJQ010000042.1 coordinate 10,196, forward strand.
GAGAATGATATGATCTTGATCAGGCCTATTGCACCGCTCCGCTCCACATGCGGCGCACAACAGGCACACACATCAAGAGGCGCATCCGGATCTCCGATGGTTATAAGTCTTACCTGTCCCGCCACCTCGATCTTGCTTCTGTAGGACAGTTCTTTAAGTTCTTCTTTGGACGGATAGGAATCGATTATCGGAAGATCCGCATATATAGCTTCATTGGCTTTTATCTCAAGGCTTCGCACCTGAACTTCAGTGAGCTTTCCGTCGCACACAAGAGTAACAGGCTCATCATCGCTCAAGTGAAAACCGATGTTGTTATATCCGTACATATTGTGGATCAGTCCTGATACTATATGCTCTCCGCTATGATTCTGCATCCTCGAAAAGCGTATATCCCAGTCAAGGATACACTTCACCTCCGTGCCCGCTTCGATCACCGTATCAACAAGATATCTGATATCGGGATCACCTTCCGTTGCAGAACAGGTCAGTTCACCCTTCAGTATCTTCACTTTCTTATCACCGGCGATCAGAAGTCCGGTATCGGAATACTGGCCGCCCTCTTCGGGGAAAAATATCGTCTTATCCAGTTTGACCGATATACCTTCATCTTCCGTTATGCACATCGTCACAACGGCTTTGCATTCTCTGAGATAACTGTTTTTTTCATAGAGTTTTTCAGTCATATTTATCCTTCACACAATATTTTGACTATACATTCCGATCATGTCTGATGTCCGCTCAGCGCAGGATCCGTGGCATTCTTTACGGCAAGGTTCTTAAGCCATCTTTCCTTTTTCAGCCAGAAATGAAATCCCGTTATCTTGACTATGTCCAGAGTCTTCACACCGAAATACATCCCGACAGGCCCTATGCTTGTGAAAAAGCCCAGGATGAAAAGCATGGGAAGCATGACAAAGATCGTGATAAGCGCATCCGCAACAGCACCCATTACCGTATCTCCGCCTGACCTTGCAACTGCCATCTGGGCATTCATATAAACCCATACGGGCATAAAGAAGGACATCAGAAGCACCATATCCTTACATATCCTGATCGCACCGATGCTGAGCTTTCCGAACACAACAGGAACAAGAGCGATGGTGCCGAATCCGAAGAGCATCATAAAACATCCGAATATCGCAGAACCGGATAAAAGCCATGTCTTTTCCTGTCTTGCTTTTTCAAGATCACCCATTCCGAGAGTCTTGCCAAGTATGACACCGGTGCCGGAATAGATACCGCCGAAGGCCACAAAGAACAGATTTGCGATTGCAAAGCTTGCTGCCATTCCGGAGACAACATCCGCTCCTCCTCTTCCGTTATAGATTGCCGTGGTAACCGTTTCCGACAGCACCCATACCATCTCACAGAAAAGAACCATTGACCCCTTCCTCAGCATATTAACAAACAGCTTCCCGCTTATACTGAAGGAATGCCTTATTGAAACCGCAAAATCAGGTTTCATTTTAATATATATACAGATGAAGATAATAAACTCAAGTGCCCTGGCAATTACCGTAGCTATCGCAGCTCCCTTCACCTCAAGCCTGGGAAATCCAAGATTTCCATAGATCAGCAGCCAGTTAAAAAGAGTATTGGTAAGTGTTGCAACGATCGTCACAGCAAGAGGTATCTTAACCTTTCCCATATCCCTGAGGGATGATGCGATACACATTGACACCGTCATTGGAAGTCCCATAAAAAATGCGATGCGAATATAGCTTACTCCCACATCAAGTATCATCTCCGCATCTGTATTACCGATCAGCATAAGAGACAGAACCTGCCTGGGAAAAACAAGGCACACAAGAACAAAGGGAATAAATGCCAGCATCCCCATGATCAGCTTGAACCTGAACGCATGCTTCATCCCTTCAGCATCCCTGGCGCCGAAATACTGTGTCATAAAGATACCGCCCGCCATGCATATCGCATTCAGATAGACAAAGAACACAAACATAACCTGTCCGGCCACATTCACTCCGGACATGGATATATCTCCAAGCCCCGATACCATAAAATTATCAACCAGAGAAACAAGGCTCTGTATAAGGGATTGCAGCATTATTGGCACAGCAAGTGACAGTGCACTCAGATAAAAGCTTTTGGTGCCAAATAAGCTTTTCTTATTGATGATCTTCTCAGACATTACAGATGACTCCGAATATAAAATTGCTTATATAAAGCGCGTTTTTGCATTATAACACATACAATGTAAAAGTAAAAAAGCGGCCCGCTTTTTCAAGTGGGCCGCCGATCAGATCATGCTACTCCATCGCCTTCATCCATCCCCAGATATTGGTTCCATTGGGATCATTAACGTTTCCTGTATACATATTTTTTCCCGTCTGGTTAACAATCAGATAATACTGTATTCTTAAGCCTTTAAGATCACCTTCCTGTATGTAATTATAACCGTCTATTATGCCCTTTTTTTTATCAGCCCCTGCATTATATCTTGGATTGGTGGTTGTCCAGGTTCCATTATAGAAGTACCATGGTTTTGCATTTTCACTCTCTACATAAAATGCATAGTAAATGGTGTACTTATCGGCCTCACTGACATCAATTTTAGGGGCTACAGCAGATCTAGATTCTGCTCCCATATTGCTGCCTACAGCTATCATAAAACAATATGGCGTACCATCCGGCAATCCGGCAAGCTTAAGAACTTCCTTGGCAAACTCAGTATTTGTTATATCCTGGTCTCCGTTATCATTCCTTCCGGTCGATCCTGCAACAACCGGAGTACCAGTCGAAAGCTTATCATTCTGAGCATACTGATAAGTAAACATTGCCTGTGCTGCATCTGTTAATGTCTTTGCATTTTCAAAATATCTTCTGGATCTTGCCTGATCAATATAGCCCAATAGTGCAGGGGTTAGAATACCGGCAAGAACTGCAAGTATCACAAGAACCACTATGAGTTCAACAAGTGTAAAACCCTTATTCGACTTTCTGTAAAAAAGCTTACTCATTTTAACCTCACAGAAAAGAATATTTAGCCCCATTTATTATATCGGCTTTTTTTCCGATTTCTTAAAACCTTTGATATTTTAGCACCCCAATGCGGAAAGGTCAAAAACCAAGCACCTTGTTCATACTTCCTGTCACATATCCTCCAAGATCCATCGTAACATATCTGAAGCCGAGTTCCTGAAGGTATCCGTTTACTTCGGACCGGATATCGGTCCCGATCAGTTTACCGAATTCTTCGGGCTTGATCTCAATCCTTGCGATATCGCCATGAATCCTTACCCTGAACTGCGTAAAGCCAAGATCAAGAAGCTTCTGCTCTGCTTTATCGATCATACGAAGCTTTTCTTCCGTGATCCTGTCGCCGTAGACAAATCTTGTTGCAAGACAGGCAAAGGAAGGCTTATCCCATGTCGGAAGATCGAGTTCTCTTGAAAGCATACGTATATCCGATTTGGTCAGACCGGCTTCACGCAGAGGACTCAGGATATCCAATTCTGACAATGCCTTAAGTCCTGGACGGTAATCTCCAAGATCATCCATATTCGAACCCTCAGCGACATGCTCAAACCCATTATCCGAAGCCACACTGAGCATTTTGGAAAAAAGAGCCTTCTTGCAGATATAACATCTGTCAGGGGGATTGTCCGCAAAGCCCTCAATGGCCATTTGATCAGCCTCTGCTATGATCTGCATTACACCTTCCTTCTTACAAAAGGCTGCGGATTCTTCAAGTTCACGTACGGGAACCGAGGCAGACTTCATGGTTATGGCAATGGCATTGTCTCCGAGAGTATCATGTGCGACCTTAAGGAGAAAGGTTGAATCAACACCTGACGAAAAAGCTACAGCAACCTTTCCGAAGCTTTTCAAATACTCTTCAAGTTTGGGTTTTTTCTGTGTTAATTCACTCATTCTTTTTTACTCCGTTATGATCATTCCGACAAGGCCTTTGTCATCTGCTCTCCTCTATCATTTTTCTGACCTCACGAAGAGAAAGGTCCCTTTCCCTTGCGATAGCTGCCAGATCTTCAAACTCGAGTTTCTCGCGGCTCACACCGTATCCTGAAGATTTCTTTACATGTACCGTTCCAAGCTCTGTTTCTATCTCTTCGATCCTTCTGTTCAGTATGAAGCGTCTGGTAAGTGTCTGACGTACACCTATGGTTGATGTATGCTTATAGATAAGCCTGACCATGTCTTCAACCTTCTGAGGACTGCACATGACACGGATCAATGTACCGGGTCGGCTCTTCTTCATTCCTATCGGCACTGTATACACTTCGAATGCGCCTCCCGCAAAAAGACGCTCCACGGCAAAGCTTATCTCCTCTGCCGTCATATCATCAACATTACAGGAAAGCTCAACCACAGTCTCTGTCTGATCTGTCGACTCACCAAGCATAGCTCTTACACAGTTGGCGGTCTGGAAGTCCTTCTTACCCATTCCGTAGCCTGTGGCATTTAAAGTCATAGTGGGCATGTCTCCAAAGCGGGTCGCAAAATGCTTAAGAAGAGCTGCACCTGTGGGTGTACAGAGTTCTCCCTTTATCCCTCCTCCATATATCGGAACACCCTGCAGGATAAGAGCTGTTGCAGGAGCCGGAACAGGAAGTATACCGTGGGCACACTTTACCTGCCCGCTTCCCACGTGTACCGGTGAAACAACCACCTCATCAGGTGCGATCTCATTCATCAGATAACAGACAGCTGTAACATCCGCCACAGCGTCCATGGTACCGACTTCATGGAAATGAATGTCAGTGACAGGAACCCCGTGTACACGGCTTTCCGCATCTGCGATAAGTGAATAGACACTCATAACATCCTCCCTAACCTTATCGGGAAGATTCATGTGATCATAAATGATATGCCTGATACCATCCATACTTGTGTGTGAATGATGATGTTCATGAGCATGTTCGTGTTCATGGTCATGAGTATGTTCATGTTCGTGTTCATGGTCATGAGTATGTTCATGACCGTGCTCATGGTCATCATGATGATGCTCATGTTCGTGATCATGGCTATGTTCATGATCATGCATCTTGCTGTCCTCTTCCATGCCGTTAACCTTAACGGTCATATGAGTTCCGGTGATACCGCACTTTACAGACTTTTCTTTTATATATTCAACACCGGGAATCCCGAGAGAATTCAGTCTGGCAACACATGCATCCTGATCCGGCATAAGTTCAAGAAGTGCAGCAGTAAGCATGTCTCCGGCCGCTCCCATTCCGCAGTCAAAATAAAGTGTTTTCATTTTTTGGCCTCCATATGATTGATCATTCCTGCAAGATATCCCGCACCGAATCCGTTATCGATATTCACCACCGACACTCCGCTTGCGCAGGAATTCAGCATTGATAAAAGCGCTGATAATCCGTTAAAAGATGCTCCATATCCAACACTTGTGGGAACAGCGATGACGGGACAGTCAGCAAGTCCGCCTATGACACTTGCAAGTGCTCCCTCCATCCCGGCAATCGCGATGATGACAGAGGCATCCATTATATCCTCCATGTGTGAAAGCAATCTGTGCAACCCCGCAACTCCCACATCATAAAGTCTTACGACTTCATTCCCGAAGCACTCGGCTGTAAGTGCCGCTTCCTCTGCAACAGGAACATCGCTGGTACCTCCGGTGGCAACAACAACCTTTCCGATACCTGTCGCCTCAGGGATATTTCCCACAATGCCAACTCTTCCATTCGGATGATATGTAAATGAAGGCACACCTGACAGAAGCTCCGATGCTTCCTTTGACATACGTGTGATAAGTATCCTCGTCTGCCCTTTGTCCAACATGGCTTCCACGATACCCTTTATCTGTTCCGGTGTTTTGCCTGCACCATATATAACTTCGGGATATCCCTGTCTGACTGCACGGTGCAGATCGATCTTGGCATATCCGATATCTTCATAGGGAGCTGTTTTTAGTTTTTTCAGAGCATCATCAACAGATACTGTTCCGTTCTGAACCCCTTCGAGAAGCTGCTTGATCTCAGTATTCATATTTCCGTTAAATTGTCCTTTCCAAAATCAAAACCTCAAACTGATAATGCCGGATCCATGGATCGATCACATCGGATGCAAAAGCTTATGATGGCATTGCGGTTCATGATAAAAATAGCGGCTCTGCATAATCCAGAACCGCTATTATCATACCATTATTTTGCACTGATCATCGCTTTTCTTACTACACCTCTTGGATCCTTTATGAGAAGAACCACAACCCAGATGACAAGTCCCAGTGCCACAACCGATAACCCGAGGAATGAATCATTCAGCATATCCGCAGCTTCGGGAGTAAAATACTCTGCACCAAGCTCTGCATATTCGAATATGGCATCCACAAACCACATAAGTGAAGCGCCCCAGTACATCCAGCAGAGAACACCGATCTTCATGTCATTTGCAGGAGCATTTTTATACCATACAGCTGTACTGATCACAGCAGCAAAGATCGTAATAAGTAATGTCATGATGCAGACTCCTCTTTCTCTTCTTCAGCCATATTGTTCATTCTCTTTTCCATAGCGGAGGAAACAGCAACCATTCCAAACCATACGGTAGTAACAAGAAGAGCCATGGTCACACCCACTGTTGACATCTCATGAAGCATCTCTGCCGCATCCTCGGGATTTGCAGCTGCAGTCAGGAATGGGAACTTTGCAATAACCTCACCATGCCATACATGCTCAAATGCAAGAAGAGCGGATCCGCCCCAGAGCATGTTGTTCAGCCAACCTATCTTTCTTGTAAAGGGAATCTTTACTTCATGACCTTCTGCATTGTGTGATCCTTCTTTCTTTTCCATTACTTTGCCTGCGACTGTTGTAACAACCGCTTCAGCTGCGGGTACCAAAAAACAAGCCATAGTATTTACCTCCGGTTTTTGATTAAAATATAAAAAGCACAGGGCTCTTCTCTGCAGAAAAGTCGTGTGCTTTCATAGTACACATACATAGGATATAAGATAATACAAGCAGCACTTCTATGCCCTGTCCGGCTTCATGCCGGAACTATTATCATTATATTTGAGTAACATTCCTATTTCAAGGCATTAGATGTCACCACAATACCCGTTTTTTGTTATTTATAAATATTATCACCTCACAACTTCCAGCTTATACACCAGCATTCCGTTGCCGTAAGGGTCATCCTCTGCTCCCATCTCCTCGTTCACGAAGATGTATCCGGCCTTCTCCAGAACTCTTGCCGAGGCGCCGTTTCCGTGGACAACGCGGCCGTAGCTGACGGTGGCACCGAATTTAGCAAAAGAAAATCCGGTCATGGCTTTAAGGGCTTCGGTAGCCAGCCCTCTTCCGCTGTATTTTTCACAGATCTGATAACCGATCTCAACAGCTTCGGGCTGTCCGTCCACCTCGCTGACGCCGGTATCCCCGATAAGCTCTCCTGTCTCCTTGAGTTGTATCGCAAGGACAAAGGGAAGATGATCTCCCTCAACGCAGTCACTGAAAAAGCGGATGGCTCCCTTCGCTTCCTCAAGATCCGCATAGCTTTCGTTGGGAAACCACTTCTTTACTTTCTCTTCCGCATGATTTTCATACATTCTGTCCGCATCCTCAGGTTCAAGCTCTCTAACCAGCAGATGCTCCGTTTCAAAAAAGACTTTCATTTCAATTCTCCTGTCACTTCAGGTACTGAGTAAACGGTTCCTGTGTTCACTATTATTATGACATCCCGACAAGTAACTTGCAAAGAAATCTCCGCAGCTTCCACATCCGGCATACATATCCATCTCCTTTATTCCTGGATAAGCACATAAGGTGCAACCTTCTTCATCCTGCCGGAGAGGATGAAGCTGAAGAAAAATACAAGCAGACATACTGCAAGGCTT
>CACWJQ010000043.1 GCA_902761225.1 uncultured Lachnospiraceae bacterium
CCGCAGACGATCAGGAATATGGCAAATACAGCAAGTGCGATTCCTCTGACAAGGGCTTCATTTGTGCCCTCTTCTTCGGGAAGTGTGTCGGGTGCAGGCTGTGAGTAAATATCATCGGCAGGCATCGGTTCACCTGTCATACCCGGATCAGGCTCAGGTTCCGGGATGATCTCAGGTTCCGGTTCAGGTTCCGGCTCGGGCTCTTTGGGAATTTCGTAAGCAGATACCAGTGTGATGGTATATTCTATCCTTGTAGCTCCGGCAAAGAGAGCTGTTCCTACAGTTCCCGTCCCTTCTTCATTTGCTCCGCCGTAAAGTCTCCATGCTCTTTCATTAAGTCCAATTCCCTCTGCCCAGGCACCGGGGTCGGGAGCAGGACCAAGATCCGTAGCAAGTCCGTCTACCTTGAGAGATACGACCGCATTGACAGCGCTGAATGATGTATCCTCCTCGGAAGGCATGATCACCGGAGTTACAAGGTATGCATGATGAAGCGCTCTGGGAAGTGTGACAGATACCGTGACTGTCTCGCCGATACCGCATACAGCAGTAACGGCAGATATATCACCGCAGTTACCTTCGTCACCGGGGCCGTTATATATAAGGCCATGATCTCCGCTCTCGGACAGATCACCTTCGAATCCTACGAATACCGATGCTTCTCCTTCGTATGCAGGACCCAGGGCATCGATACAGTTGATGGTCACTGTATATTCGATCTGAGTAGCCCCCTTGAAGGCATCGGGTACCGCGTACATAAGTCCGCCTTCTTCGATACCTCCGTACAGGCGCCAGGCGGTAAGCTTGTCTGACTTTGTATCCCTCCATGAAAGGGGCGGCTGGGGTTCTCCTTCGGAGATAACATCAACTGCCTCTCCGTTTACTTTCAGACTGACACTTGCGTCAACATTTCTGAATGCCACATTATCGCCGGAGGAACAGATGACCGGTGCGATATCATATATCCTTGTTATCTCTTCGGGAAGTGTGAGAGATACCGATACCGTATCTCCCATCCTTGCTGTAGCGGTAACCGCTATTATCTCCGGGGTGTTTTCCGCATATTCCGGTCCGTTATATACAAGTCCTCTGTCACCTGCTGCCGCGCCGGATGCGGTAAGAGCTATGTAGACGATCACCTCTCCGTCATATATCTCCTCCGCTCTTACAGACATTACAGGCAGAACGGATAACAGGATAATTGCTGACAGGATGACCGGTGCGATCCTATTTAAAAAAGTCTTCATTTCAAAAACCAACCTCACAAAAAATAAGGAACTGTCCGAACGCCCAGGCATCCGGTGCAGTCCTAAGGAACCGGAGACGGTTCCTCTTTTCCGCCGGGGATGTCCCTCAGGGCATTCCCGGCGGATATTTCAGAACCTGTTAATTAAAGTCTCTCGAAAGGAACGCTCTGGGCATTCTTACCCATGACCGCTTCGATCTTATTCTCGCCATCTGCAAGCTTATCTACGGGGATAACTGCAGACTCAAGCTTTTCTCCGTTAACTACGATGTAAGAGATACCCTTGCATACATGCTCGGGATTCTTAACCTCGATGTGGAGCTTCTTTCCTCTGAAGGATCTCTCAACCTCGAAGCCGTCCCATGAATCAGGGATACAGGGATCGATGAGCATTCCGTTGTACTGGGGTCTGATACCGAGTACATACTGTGTAAGTGAGTAATATGTCCATGCAACAGCACCGGAAAGCCATGAGGTACGGCAGTTACCGGGTCTGGGTGACTCGTCGGAATAAGTGGTCTGTCCCTGAACATAAGGCTCTGACTGACGGATCTCTGCTCTTGTGTTGTAGGATGCGGGAAGAGCTGCCTTGAGATACTTGTATGCTCTGTTACCATTACCTGCAACGGTCTCAGCCATTACGCCCCAGCCCTGAGTATGATTGAAGATACCGCCGTTCTCCTTGATTCCTGTAGGAAATACAACGCAGCCCATAACGGTCTGGGGAGTGTAGACGATAGCAGGTGCGCAGAGCTTAAGTCCGTACTCTGAGAAGAGCTGGTCATCAACTGCATCGAGGCAGAGCTTCTCCTGGTCTCCCTTGCATGCGCCTGACATAACAGCCCATACCTGGGTATTGAGATAAACCTTACCCTCTTCATACTGGTCGGTTCCGTAGACTGTTCCGTCCTCACCCACAGCCCAGATCCACCACTTGCCGTCCCATGCCTTCTTCTGGATGGCTTCATCAAGGATGTCTCTCTGCTTAAGAGCCCATGCTGCCTCATCTTCTTTTCCAAGGAGCTTGGAGATATCGGCATATGTGGTAAGGCCAAGTCTTAACTGGAATGTTACCATTACGCTCTCGCCGTGGTAACCGGTCTGGAGACAGTCGTTCCAGTCAGCTGCAAGTCCGGAAGGAAGTCCGTCCGCACCGCTTCTTTCGATATTGAAGAGAAGCGCCTTCTTAAGGTGATCGTAAACAGTGTCCTCACCGTGATCGGCATAAGGAACAACTTCATTGAAGAAATCAAGGTCTCCGGTCTCTGCGACATATGCAGGGATCGCATTGAAGAACCACTGGCAGTCATCGGATCTGAACTCTCTCTCCTCGGGGCACTTCTCATGTCCGGGATTGTGTCCCAGCTTGATGAGGGGCATTGCGCCGCCGCAGAAGGTCTGTCCTGAAAGCATCTGCTTCAGACGTGCCTTGGAAAGTTCAGGGATCGCAGCATTTACGCCGAGAGTATCCTGAACGGAATCACGGTATCCGAGTCCGTCTCTTTCTCCGTTATATACAAGGGAAGCTGCTCTGGACCATGAGAATGTAATGAGGTTATTGTAAAGTCCCCATACATTGGCGGTGTGGTTGATATCCTCATCGGGAGTCTTAGCCTTGAAGGAGGTAAGCTTTGAATGCCAGTCTGCCTTAAGCTTTTCGAACTCTTCATCGAATCTCTTTACAGAGCCGTACTCTGCAACGATCTTCTCGCCAACCGCATTGGCGTTTCCGATACCGAGGAGAATGAGAACGGTCTTCTTTTCTCCCGGCTGAAGTACCATATCTGACTGGATGGATCCGCATGCAGTGTCACCGTAGCACCAGGAATCGGAGCACTGTCCTTCGATGACAGCCTTAGGCTCCTTGTAGGAACCGTAGGTTCCGAGGAACTTCTCTCTGGAAGTATCGTAATGAGTCATGGGAGCTTCACAGACTGCGAACCACTCCTGCTGAACAAGTCCGCCCAGCTCATACTCGGGATGCTGCTTGTAGATATTGTCATGGATAGAATAACCGAGGATGTTGTCAGCCTTCTTGTCAGCCTCCATGATGAAAAGGGAATACTGAAGGTTTACAAGGTCCTGGGTGGTATTCCACTGGCTGGCAAACTCACAGTATGTGAATGCAGAAAGATTTCTGGGCTTATCCGACTTGTTCTCTACATCAAGCCTCCAATATTCGAAGGTCTGACCAAGGGGAACAAAATAGGTGGCATCTGTATGGATGTCTGAATAATCGGAACTGATGATGGTGTAAGCCGTGCCGTGACGACATACGTTCTTAAACTGATCGAGAGGCTTTCCTACAGGCTGCCATGAAGCTGACCAGTAATCCTTGGAATCATTGTCTCTCAGATAGAAATATCTGCCGGGCTGATCCATGGGGATGGAATTAAAGCGCAGGCGCATAAATCTTCCCTGTGCTCCGGAACGATAGAATCCGTATCCGCCTGCATTGTTGGTGATGATGGCACCATACTGGGTAGTACCGAGATAGTTACTCCAGGAAGTCGGAGTATCCGGTCTGTCTACGACATATTCGTAGGCTTCGTCGTCAAAATGTCCAAACTGCATAACTTTTACCCCTTAAAAAATTTTGTTTTACCCTCCGCAAGGAGAGGCGTTACTAACGTTAAGTATAACAAAACACTACTTAAAAAAACAGTTAAGAATACTTAAATTCCCTCGCACCGGCATTAAGCCTTATATTTGTACAATAGTTCTGTTCAGATACAAAAACAAACAAAATACAACTGAAATATGATACTATAATGCTATGAAAGACAGATCAAACGAAGAAAAAAGAAAACATTCCGACGCCTATGTCCCTTATACCTGCTACAGGTGCAATATCCCGGACTTCTTCCCCTCCGTTCCGCTGCACTGGCACAGGGAATTCGAGCTGGCATTCATCCACTCGGGAAACGGCGAGTTCAGGATCGGTGATTCCTTCATCCCGATAAGTGCCGGAGATATAATCATAGTCAAACCCGGCAGCATCCATTCCACCGAAAAAACAGGCAGCAGAAAACTGATATATGATACTATCGTATTCGATGAGAGTTTTCTGTTTGGAAATCACTCCGAAAGATGTTATACAGAATATCTGAACATATATAACAGGGAGGATTCCAAGCTTGCCCTGCCCATAGGAAGGGCCAATCCGGATTATGCCATTATAAGGCAGTGTACAGAACAGCTCTTCGAAGCAGCAGAAAAGCACAGCGGTGAAGGAGACTTTACCGTCAAGATAAAGCTTGCGGAGATATTCAGGCTTGTACTTGAAAGCGGCATGATAGAGACAGGTCATACATATGAGCTGGCATCCGATCCCATAAGACCCGCCATCGATTACATCAGGAACAATTACAGTGAGAAGATATCGGTGGACACCCTGGCCGGGGAATGCCACCTCAGCAAGAGCTACTTTATGAACCTGTTCAAAAAGGTAACCGGCACAACCGTCATCGGGTACCTGATGCAGGTGCGTATCGACAAGGCATGCCGGCTTCTTGCCAACGAGAACATGACGGCATCCGAGACTGCCCTGAGCGTTGGATATACCAATATCTCCAACTTCAACAGACAGTTCAGACAGCTGACAGGGTCAACACCCAAAGAATATAAAAAGAGGAAATGAACATGGAAAAGAAAAAAATCGAATACCTTCAGGAAACGATGGACAGATCCGTGGAATGGGGAGAAACCGCAGGCTCTCTTCTGCTGGTTACCAAGGACGGAAAAGAGGAATGCTTCCTCAAAACAGGATATGCGGATATCGAAAACAAAAAGCCTCTGGAAAGAAATTCCCTGTTCAGGCTCTATTCCATGTCCAAGCCCGTGACGGCAGTCGCTGCAATGATCCTCCTCGAAAGAGGACAGATAGACCTGATGGACCAGCTCAAGTACATCTTCCCTTCCTTCAACAACATGAAGGTGGTTGAAAACGGCGTGCCATCACGTGCCGTAAGAGATGTCAACCTGTTCGATACCTTCAACATGACAAGCGGCCTGAGCTATCCCGGAGGGGATTATGCGGGAATGGAGGTCGGCAAAGTATTCGATGCCATCATAAACGGACTTGCAGAGGTTCCCGGCGGTAATGTCTCCACTCTCGATTTTGCTGACCGCATGGGAAGATGTCCTCTTCTCTTCCAGCCCGGTTCCCACTGGGCATACGGAACCGGTGCGGATATCATAGGTGCGGTGATTGAGAAGGTATCCGGCATGTCATTTGGAGAGTTCCTCAGGAAGGAAATATTCGAGCCCCTGGGAATGAAGGACACGGACTTCTATGCTCCGGAGGATAAGAAGGACCGTCTTGCGAATGTCTACGAAAGTGTAGGTGACGGTAAGATGATCATCTATGACGGAGAGAATCTCGGCATAGAGAATCCTCCCGTTCACAAGCCCGCATTCGAATCAGGCGGTGCGGGACTTATATCCTGCATTGATGATTATCAGAAATTCGCACAGATGCTCTTAAACGGAGGCGAGTTTGGCGGAGTAAGGATCCTGTCGGAAAATTCCGTAAAGTATCTTACAAGCGGACAGCTTACACCCCAGCAGCAGAAGGATTACAACTGGGACGGACTCCAGGGATTCTCATATTCCCATTTCCTAAGGATAATGAACGAGCCGGAAAAGGCCGTGAGCATATCCAGAAAGGGCGAATACGGATGGGACGGATGGCTCGGATGCTACGTGGCCAATATCCCTTCGGATAATATGTCGATCCTTATCATGACACAGAAGAAGGATTCGGGAACCTTCGGGCTTACAAGACGCATCAGGAATATAGTTCTTTCCTGAGTTATTAGGGATGATATGATCTCAAAAATATACGGACGCAGTGTGATCTCTCATACGAGCAGAAAGGTTTACAGATATGGCATATACGGCACTTGCAAAAATGAGAAAGAAAAACCTGAAGGAATACGGTGTAAACATAGGTCCCAGGGAGCCTGACCTGTATAGGGCCGGGAACAGGAACAGTCTCAAATGCGCATCCTTACGCTTTCTCCACAATGCCTGCGAGGGACTTAAGTTCGATGCTTCCATAGAAGCCGAAGAAGATAAAAGCGGCGTCTATCAGGGAACAAGCCTTAAGCCGGGGCAGATCCCCTACAATATGCAGATGGATATAAACCGTCTGTGCCTTGAAAAAAGTCTGGAGAAGTTCATAGATTCAGGTACGGCCGAGGATGCCTACATGGTCTATTACAGCTACCTGGAGATATTCCTGGGCCACTACGGCAAATCCAAAAAGATGATCGAGCTTCTCGCCGAATTCGAATCAAACGGAAGCTCGCTTCTTATGAAGCACAGGGACCACTATTCCCATTCCGTCTATGTCTTTGCACTTGGTCTTGCAGTTTACGAGACCAATTCCCGCTACAGATCGGCTTTTGAAAAATATATCACCGAAAAGGAGCAGACAAGCTTCTCTTCTTCCGAACTTGCCAATATCTTCCTTGAGTACTGGGGAATGACCTCCCTGTTCCACGATATAGGTTATCCCTTCGAACTTCCCTTCGAACAGGTAATGTCATACTTCGAAGTAAATAAGCAGAAAAGAGGCAAGGATCATCCCTTCCTCGCCTATAAGGATATTGATACGCTGACCGGTTTCGACAGGGATGAAGCTGCTCATTTTAAGAAGCTCTACGGAAAGAAATTCCGCTCCTGCTCTGAACTCTTTGCCCATGACATAACCGAAAAGCTGGGATCTGAATACGGCTTTTCCGAAGACTATATCCTGAACATCATAAGATCCAAGCCCACATATCCGGAGAAATTCGGACACTTCATGGATCATGCCGTTTTCAGTTCCATCAGATTATACAGGGAGCTGGTATCATCCCTCGGTGCGGATAACATCACAGGACTGCATGTCGACGCTCTGACGGCCATCATCCTTCACAACAGCATGTACAAGTTCACCATTGCTTTTTATAAGGATCCCGTGAAGAAAAAGTCCCCTCTGAAAGCCGGTCTTCATCCTCTTGCTTATCTACTTATGCTCTGCGACGAACTTCAGTGCTGGGACAGAACCGCCTACGGAAGAAATTCAAGAACGGAACTCCATCCCATGGATGCAGATTTTGACTTCTCGGATAATGCCATATCCGCAGTATATCATTACGATAAGTCCGAAAAGGACAAGATAGATGCTTTCGAAGCAGAATACAGCAAGTGGGAAAAGGAAGGCATGCAGGGAAGCGCACCCAGGCTCAAGGCCTACAGTGATATGGCGGATGACGGAAAGAGGTTCGTCTCCGACATCGACAGCATCATAGACACCTCAATCATACCGCTTACGGCAAAGCCTGATCTGAAGCCCGTAAACAGAAAGAACAAGCGCATATTCCTCTCAAGCAGCAGCTTCCTGCATCTGTATGATTTTGCGGTGGCGTTAAACGGCAGGAAGATGTCTCCCGATACGCCCCTGTCAGTCATCGAAGACAGGTTCGAAGCACTGTCTCTGGAATATCAGTTATCATCCATTAACCGTGCAAGAAACTTCAGTCTTTATCTCGATGCGATCGGCTGCTTCTACACAGACAGACCGGTGGACTACGAGATGGTCACCTCCTTCAACAGGGAACAGGCAGCCATCATCGCCCCCCTTGAACACGAAAGATGGATCCGTGAACACCGCACCATGGGATGGTCCTACGGAACGCTGTATGAGGAAGTGGGGAATGCGGAGAATAAAAACACTCTGCGCGAACAGATGAGATGTCACAAGCTCGCCATGGACGGAACTCTTTCAACAAACGGAATATACAACCACTATCTCGCACTTCCCGAAGCGGAGAGGTCCAAGGACTGGAAACCGTTCAATACCATGCTCAAGCTGCTCAAAAAATATGACGGTCTGAGAATATATGTCTACAGATTCGGAAGATAAAAACCGACTACCGGTATGATACCTTATCATTTACAAAGACTGACAGACTGTGGCCGGATCACGGAAGCCGCCGTCTGTCAGTCTTTTTTCATTATCTCCATTTATGTGATCCGTTTATATTGATCACCCCGCAATAAGTTGAATATAGCCGGATGTTTTGTATCTGAACATCAACAGGATGTTCATAATGATATCGCATAGAATATGATTTCATGATATTATAACTATGTATAGACTTTTGTTGGCTTTTGCTTCTTTCATCTGATAAGAGAGGTGCATCATGCGTAAAAATATATCAAAACTCATAGCCTGCATTCTTGCAGGATGCCTGTTTCTGACAGGATGCTCAAACGAATATTTCGGAATCCCGGGAATCTTCATGGAGGTTGTCGAGACCCTCGGAGATCCGGATTTTTACGAAGGTGTCGAAGAATATGATCCCGATATATGGACGTGGCCCGACACCGAAGAGGAAGAGATCAGCGAGACCTTCGACTGGGATGAATTCGATCATGATGAAGAGATCGACTCCGATCCGGGCACGGTTACCATACTCGTATATATGAACGGTTCGACCCTTGAGACAGAAGCAGGTTTCGCTTCCAAGGACATTCAGGAGATGCTGGATGCAGGATATTCAGAGAACGTCAACATCGTCATCCAGACAATGGGGACCAAGTACTGGTCAAGCAGACACGGTATAGCTTCAAACAGATCACAGACCTACGTCATCGGAAAAGACGGTCTGGAGCTTGTGCGTGACGACCTCGGACAGCTTGACTGCACCATCGCAGATACCCTTTATGAATTCGTTCAGTGGGGTGCCAGAGCATACCCTGCAGAAAGGAACATTCTCCTCTTCTGGGATCACGGCGGCGGACCCGCTTACGGTTTCGGATGGGACGAATTCCAGGATGATTATGACAATCTGAGCATAGACGAAATGGTCAAGGCACTCAAGAACTGCGATACCCATTTCGATTTCATCGGAATGGACTGTTGCATCATGTCCTGTCTTGAGATCACCTACGCTTTGAGAGATTATTGTGATTACATGATCGTATCCGAAGATTTCGAAAGCAGTCTCGGCTGGTATTATACCGGATGGCTTGAGGCTCTCTATGAGGACACCTCGATCTCAACATACGATCTTGCCAAGATACTCATCGACGATATGGTGGCCAAGAATGAGAAGGACAGGTTCAACGGAGACAGAGCCATTCTTGCCCTCGTTGACGAGAGCCATATGGATAAGCTCTGGGAGCTGTGGACACAGTTTGCCTACGATTGCGAAGATAAACTTCTGTCAACCAATTACAGTCAGCAGATGGAAAGCTCCGGCAAGGGAGCAGATCTGATACTCTCCGACCGTGTCCATAAATCCCGCGGCGGTAAGTCATCCCTGTTTGAAGGGCTGGTTGAAAGCTTCATTGACTACCTGGTGGATGATAGCGAATACGAGCAGACCATAAATGACATAATCGATGGCATCAACAACTATGATGATGTATATATCTCCGACTACTGTATCACCGACCTTATGGGTCTTGCAGTCATAATCGATTCCGATTATTCGGAAAAGCTTGTAAGAGCCGTGGACAAGGCACTGCTCTATGTCGGTGCATCATCCGACTGTCTCAACCTGACCGGACTGTCCGTAACACTGCCCTACCGCGACAGAAGTCTCTATCATGAGCTTGCCACCGTACTTGAGAGGTGCTCATTTGATGACGATTATATCGAGTGGCTCAAGCAGTTCATCTCCGCCGAGCTTTCCAACAATAGCATAGACTGGGACAGCCTCGGTGACGATCTGTGGAATGAATGGGGCGAATATGAAAGCTCCGATATATGGGGAGAATGGTGATCATATCTGCCCATAGGTATTCTTTGTAATCGGTTACAAAACTGTAAAAAAAATCAATTAAGATGACAAAATAATCCCTTGACTGAAATCCCCCCAAGGGGGGATAATACTGTTGTTTGACAAATTTTTAACAGGCTTGTTATTTTTACAACGAAAGGGGAAATAATGACTAGGAATTATTTTGATCTGACAGGACAGGTTGCCGTTGTAACAGGATGCTCTACCGGACTTGGGGTACAGATGGCTAAGGCTCTTGCAAGCCAGGGATGCAACATAGCTGCTCTCGCACGCCGCAAGGATAAGATTGACGCAGTTGCTGCAGAGATTGAGAAGGAGTTCGGAGTAAAGGCTGTGGGAATCCAGTGTGATATCACAAGCACTGAAATGGTAGATGCTGCCATTGATGAGACACTTAAGGTCTTCGGCCGTATCGATATCCTGATCAACAACGCAGGAACCGGTGCTGTAGCTCCCGCTGAGGATATCACCGATGACCAGTTTAATGACGAGATGAACATCGACCTCTTCGGAACCTTCAGAGTTGCACGTTCGGTTGCCAAGAAGGCTATGATACCTGCCAAGTACGGACGTATCATCAACATCTCTTCCATGTACGGACTTGTAGGAAATAAGATCTGCGGAAGCGCTCCCTATCACGCTGCAAAGGGCGGAGTTGTCAACCTCACCAGAGCACTTGCTGCCGAGTGGGGAACCAAGGGCATCACAGTTAATGCTATCTGCCCCGGATACTTCTACACCGACCTTACCGTAGATACTCTTAACTCAGATTTCTTCCAGGCTAATGCCAAGACAATGATCCCTCTTGAGAGATACGGAAACGCAGGCGAGCTTGACAGCGCTGCTCTCTTCCTTTCATCTCCCGCAAGCTCCTACGTTACCGGTATCATGGTTCCCGTTGACGGCGGATATACCTGCATGTAATACCTTATTTAATTCAATACCTTAATTATCACTGCTCCCGCTCTTTGCGGGGGCAGTATTTTTATGCATATTAATACCCTCATCACTTATGGTTGTTATCTGAACCTGCCCGGTGATGAGGGTATGATATGCGCTTTTTACTTTCTGCGATTCTTGGCCTTGTTGGCAGCCCACTTGACCGCAAAGAGAGGATTCTTTATGGCACGCTTCAGCTTTTCAATGTACGCCTGCTGCTCCTGTATGATCCTGTCCTTCTCGGCCAGTTCACTGCTCAGTCTCTTACTCTCCGACTCTGCGCTTTCCATGCGTGCTATAAGTCCTTCACGCTCCGAAGCGAATTCATCAAGTCTTCTGAAGGGCTTGTTATATGCTGAGATGGTTCCTGCACAGAGGCCATCACCGCTTACCTTCTGCTGGAATCTGTCCTCCATAAGATCGAAGATATCCGCAAGCTTTTCATCGATACCTAACAGAACTGCAAATTCCTGTCTTGTCTTTATCTTCCATGCGATATTGATATAGCTTTCAAATACGCATCTGTACACCCTGTATCTGATATAGTCCTCGGGGACAGGGAAATCCAGGAACCATTCATAGTCGATGCAGAAGATTCCTTCATCTGTCCTGAGGAAGTTGCCGAATATCATGTCGGCGTTAGCCTTTTTCAGAGCAGGAATACCTGTGGGAATATCAATATCTCCGAAGAAATCCCTGAAGGCATCACTCATCTCGAATCCGCATCTTTGGTCATCTGCGATATCAGCCATCAGGATATCCATATGCTCCTTCAGGTCCCTGCATATGTCCTCAATCTCTGCCGAAGAATAATCGATGCAGTCATCTCCGAAGGGACGTCCGTTTATATATTCAAAATACAGATCGTTCCCTCTTCTCTCCACCTCTGCAGGCTTTATGGATTTATAGAAATCCTCTGCAAGCTTCCTGTTATTTTCTATGGCATCGATATGTGATACAGCCTCTTTGCAGGAAGGAGACTTAACCGCGTAAAGCCTGCCATTTTCAAGCATGATACGGGTATCTACTCTGTACTGCTGCGCTCTTAGAGTGTTAAACTTCGCATACAGGCAGCCGTCCTGAGGCTTCCCGGAGCCGTTTGATGCAGTGATAAGGAATGAATTCGCAAAGTCCGGGAAAAGACCGTCAGCGCATATCTGGTCCGTAACCTTGACTTCATCGAATGAATCCATTCTCTCTCTGTCGAAATTGGGAGACCTGTGGGTTATATCTCCGGGAACTGGAAGTCTGTCATCCGAATAGATCTCCATGGGAAGCTTGTAATCCGGAACAGGATATCTGAACTCAACTCCCGTAAAGCCCGCTGCCTTAAGCATTGCATTCATGGCATATCCCGAGAATGTCCTGACTCTCTCCACGCCGTGATATCCTTCGATCCCGTCATATGCCCTTCCGGTATGGTCTTCCTTAGCTCCGGCGAAATATTTCATGCCGTATTTATTCTCTATTGCGATATATAGCTTTCCGCCCTCCTTAAGGTAGGAACGGCACTTCTTCAGCATATCAACAAAGGGATCGTCTGATGAGATGTAATATATGGAGTATTCAAATACACCGATAAGAGTTATGACATCGAACTTCTCTTTAAATTCAACGTCCTCAAAATTCCCCACCTTGATACGGAGGTTGTCATATTCTTTGTTCCGGAAGGCATTGATGGTGGAACGCTTTTTGGACAGATCAACGCATGTTACCCTTCCGAATCTCTCACAGAGTATGCCCGTTACGGCGCCGCACCCTGAGCCTATCTCAAGCACGCTTGCGCTCTTGTCCGTATCAGTCCATGAAAGGATATTTTTCCTGATGTCAGAGAGGTGATAAAGCTCCGCCCAGTCGCTGCCCTGAGCCAGTCTCCTGCCTATGTCCTCACCGCTCTTAACTATATCCAGCAGTCTGTCTTCAACAGATTCTCCGTCTGAATACTCATCGGTCCCCTTGTAGTATTCAAGGTCAAGTATCACATTTCCAATCTTTTCTTCGCTCATACTATAAGCACCTTATCAGTATCTTTTCTTCCGATCATGCTGAGAAGACTTATTGAGTACTCTCCCTCAGCTATCTTCTCTCTGCCAAACCTCACCCTGAACCCGCAGTATTCCACATCCTTGCGGAGTGTGAGCTTTGCAATATCCGGTCTGTACCAGTCCGCGATCTCTGCGATGTAATGATGGGAATCATTCCAGATAACAAAATACCTTCTGATGTCGTAATTCTCCCTGTAATCATCGGGATAAGCCCATCCGAAGATATTGACGCGCTCGAAGGAATCACACTGGTCAAAGCATATGCGGTAATCATCCCGTATGGGAGCCTTACTCCATTTACTTATCTCTTCCTCTGTCATCTCGCGCACCGGAGTTGATACGTCATACATCCACTTTGTATAGTTGGGAACATTCCCGGTAAATCTCCTGCTGAGATGGATATTGTAGAATGGATGGGGAGAATCCTTAAGTGCATGCTTACCGTAAAGAGTCTTATGCTCCTTCAGCATCCTGCGGTATTTAGTGACATTGACGTCATCCTGCCCGCGGCTTACGGATTCAGCATGTATAAGGCATACATCACCTCTTATGCAATTGACATATCCTGCATTTATAAGGTCGTAACAAAGGGCCACATCGTTGTAGCACACTTCCATACTCTCATCGAATCGCCCTGCCTTCTCGAACACTTCCTTCCTCACGGCAAGGCATGCGGCGGTCACTCCGTTAACATCTGCAGGAAAGCGCGCCTCCCTGCTGTCAGGGTCCTTCAGTGAATAACAGTGAAAGATGTGTCCGGGGCCGTTTTCGTATTCCTTGATGCCTCCGTGCTGTATGACATCGCCGTCAGGATATACAAGAAGACATCCGACAGCACCCGAGTACGGAAGTCTTGCCTGTCCTGCAAGGGTCCCCAGCCATTTGGGTTCCGTTATCCTTATATCATCATTCAGGAATACCAGCACATCTCCCTTTGCATGGGATGCACCGAGATTGCACATATATGAAAAATTAAAATCCCTCTTCTCATAGATGTACTGTGCTTTATATTTATCACACAGTTTTTCGATCACTGCCCTGTTATCATCATTGCTTCCGTTATCCACCACAATGATCTCATAATCCCTGTACAGAGTCTTTTCATCAAGAGAACCAAGCACATCCGTAAGAAGCTCCGGATGATCCTTAGAGGGGATTATAATGCTGACCTTCCCTTCGGATTCATAGTCCGTAATGACACGGCCGTCACTCACAGTCAGGATTCCTTTAAGTCCCCTTCTCTCAAGTGCTCTTCTTACAGGTTCCGGATCCGCATCCGGAAAAACATATCCTTCAAGTCTGTGGCACAGTACTCTGTCGATATGGGATACCCTGAAGCTTTCCGAGATCCTGAGCCAGAGGTCATAAAAGGGATCACCGGAAGATATCTCCTCAAGTCCGCCTGCGGCCTCATATGCCTTTCGTGATATCAGGACAAAACCGCCGAAATAGTCATAGGACATCAGAAGATCCGGAGCATAGTCCGGTTTGAACAAGGGAGCCTTTCTTACGCCCGCATCATCCATCACATCCTCGTCGGAATAGATAAGTGCCGTCTCCGGCTCCCGGCATATGAGCTTCATACAGTCATAGAGTGCCCTTGAAGGAAGAACACATCCGCTTCTTACTATGGCAATGTATTCGGAACTGCTCTTGCCGACAGCCTCTTTCGATCCGGAGACATCACCGGCCTGCAGGCCCGTTATCCATTCCGGAGGGCACACCTGGGATCTGACTGAAGAAAAGGTATCGCCAAAGAAACTGTCATCTTTGTCTGCCACGATAAACACACCGACAGACGGCATGTTTCTGATGCGGCGCGGTTTATCATAATCCTTCTCGATAAGGCGGAAATACTTGGCCGGGGTGTCAACGTACATGTCACGGGTCTTCCAGTTTCTCCTTGTCTTTAACGCCTTCTGCTCTTCGTAATCGGGATCAGGATCTTCCGAGAAAAAAGTCCACGCAAAATTATAGAATTTTTCTTTAAGCTTATTTATGCCCATAGACATTGTTATTTTAGCATAACCGGTGCCGTATTACACCTAAATCGCTATATTTGCCCAGCCATTTGCATACCTCCCGAAATATGGCAGATGTATCACCTCCGGACATGAAATGAGCCGGGAACCTGAGTTCCCGGCCCATTCCTGAGGAGTAGGATTATTGAAAACAGCATTGCTGTATGTAGGTATATCGCATCATCCCTCGATGGCTATGTACTTGTTCTGGGTCTTGTCAGGAAGTGCTTCCTTCTTGGGAACGGTGAGTTTCAGGATACCTCTCTTGAACTCTGCCTTGACATCTTCCTGGGTAAGTCCGTCACCGACATAGAACTGTCTCATGCAGCTGCCTGCATAACGCTCCTTGTGGATCCACTTGCCGTCATTTTCTTCCTCATCCTTATCAAGGCCCTTGGAAGCCTGGATGGTGAGGTATCCGTTCTCAAGCGAAACCTGGATCTCATCCTTGTCGAAGCCCGGGAGATCGATGTGGAGCTCATACTCCTTATCCTTCTCCTTTATATCAGTCTTCATAAGGTTGCCGGCATGATGACCGTAGAGCCTCTTCTCTGCTTTCCTCATGTCTCTGTCGTTCCATACAGGGAGATCAAAAAGATCGTCAAAAAGATCGTTGTTATAAATACTAGGGAACATCATCATAAGTCATTCCTCCTTTGTAATAAGCGTCCTGATGTGCCGTTATGGTCACCCTTGAGTTATCTGAACGCTTTTGTTTTCCTTGTTCTAGATGCAATATAACACGCATTGTTAGCACTGTCAAGAGGTGAGTGCTAATTATTTTGTGAAAAATCTGTGAACTGTATCAAACCCGGATAAATAGCGGTTTTCACGAGAATATTCCGGAAAAAAAAGAGCCGTCATTCCGTTTCACACGGCATGACAGCTCTGTACTCCTGATGCTCTTATTGTTATCTTTTATTTTTCGGGGAAGCGCTCTCTTCCTGCATATGTGGTGTGAAGAAGCTCGTGGGCCTTGTGGGAATTGGGTTCACCGAGGAATCTATCATAGAGCTCTTTTATCTGGGGATTGTTGTGTGACTGCCTCAAAGTCTGTTTCTCATCCTCACTGTAAAGAGCCTTTGCTCTCTTTTCCTTGTAGGTGTCAACGATATCATCATCCTCATTGGGAAGGAAGAACTCCCTGACATAGGGCTGGCCACCGCCGTTGATGCATCCTCCGGGACATCCCATGATCTCGATGAAATGATACTTGGACTTTCCCTCCCTGATCTCATCAAGGAGAACCTTGGCAGACTTCATTCCGGATGCGATTGCCACATTGATGGTGGTTCCGTCAACATCCACGGATGCTTCCCTTATGCCTGCTTCATGACCTCTGACTGCCGCAAACTCTATGGGATCCGACTCCTTGCCGGTAAGCTTGTAATAAACGGTTCTGAGGGCAGCTTCCATAACACCGCCGGTGACACCGAAGATGACCGCAGCACCGGTATAATCTCCCATGATATCCTGATCCCAGTCTTCATCGGGAAGCCTGTCGAACATGATACCGCTTCTCTTGATCATACGGGCAAGTTCTCTTGTGGTGATGACGGCATCCACATCCCAGTTGCCGTCTACCTTCATCTGCTCTCTCTGTCTTTCGTACTTCTTGGCGGTACAGGGCATTACGGATACAACGAAGATATCTTCGGGTTTAATGCCGTTCTGCTCGGCCCAGTATGACTTGATGATCGCACCCTGCATCTGGTGAGGGGACTTGCAGGATGAAAGATGAGGAAGAAGGTCCGCATAATTATACTCTGCATAATTGACCCATCCGGGTGAGCATGATGTGATCATGGGAAGTGTGCCATTATTCTTTATCCTTCCGAGAAGCTCCGTTCCCTCCTCCATGATGGTAAGGTCGGCACCGAAGTTGACATCATATACACGCTTGAATCCGAGTCTTCTCATGGCGGCGATCATCTTGCCTGTAACGGGAGTTCCTATTCTGTAACCGAATTCCTCTCCAAGCGCTGCCCTGACGGCGGGAGCTGCCTGGGCAATGACAACCTTGCCTGCAGCAAAGGCTTCGTCAACCCTGTCTATCTCGGAATGCTCCATAAGAGCTCCGGTGGGACATACATTTACGCACTGTCCGCACTGTATGCAGGGAGATTCCGCAAAGGATCTGTCCTGAGCAGGTGAAACGAATACATTAAAGCCTCTGTTTTCGTATCCGAGGATACCGAGTCCGTGAGCATTCTTACATCTTTCTATACATCTTCCGCAGAGGATGCATTTTGAAGTATCCCTTACAATTCCGGGTGCGATCTCATCCAGATGAGTCTCACTGTGGACTCCGCCGAATACATTCTCCCTTGCTCCCGTTATGTTAGCCACGTGGAGAAGCTCGCACTTTCCGTTCTTATCACACTGCTGGCAGTTCTGGTTGTGGTTGGAAAGAAGAAGCTCTACGCTGTGTCTTCTTGCCGCAGTTGCAGTGGGTGATGAGATGGTGATCTCCATTCCCTCCGCTACGGGATATACACAGCTTGCCACAAGTCCTCTTGCACCTGTTGCCTCAACAAGGCATACACGACAGGATCCCTGATTGCACTCTCCGTGATTGTATGCGCAGAGTGAAGGGATGTCATAGCCGCACTTTTTAGCGGCTTCAAGAATGGTAAGACCCTCCTCGACCTGATAGGGGAGACCTTCTATTTTTATATTGATAAGTGCCACTTCCGGTTTCCTCCTATTCCTTATCGATCGCCTTGAATTTACAGTTACTCATGCACAGACCGCACTTAACGCACTTTGCCGGATCGATCTTGAATGACGCCAGCTTGTGCCCCTCGGGAATGTAGTCAGTTCTTTCGATGCATCCCGCAGGGCAGTTTCTTGC
>CACWJQ010000044.1:0-989 GCA_902761225.1 uncultured Lachnospiraceae bacterium
TCGGATACATCACCAACGACCTGGCCATAAGGATGCTGTTCCGGCCCAGGAAGGCCCTGTACATCGGGCGGTTCCACATTCCCTTCACGCCGGGGCTGATCCCCAGCCAGCAGGGGCGCATCGCCCAGTCCATCGGCGGGGTGGTCAGCGGGCAGCTGCTCAACGAGGAGACCCTGCGGCAGACCCTGCTGTCCGAGGGCACTCTGGATACCCTTCGGAAGAAGGTCACGGTGTTCCTGCGCACGCTGTCCAAGGACGAGCGCACGGTCTACGACCTGTTCAGGGTCCCCGGCATCCGGGAAGTGTGCATGAGAAGGAAGATCTTGAGGATAAGAGCGTTGTAAGGGAATTTTATGATAAATACGGAAAATCCGGAGTCGGTATAGAAGTCCGTGACGTAAAGTATTCCTACCGCAACGGTAATGAGGTTTTTGACGGGGCCTCGATTTATGCGAATCCTCATGAAATAGTTGCACTGGTCGGACCTTCCGGTGAAGGTAAGACAACGATGCTGAGACTGCTCCTTGCACTCGTCAGACCTAAGGAGGGTGAGACAGTGATAAAGGGAGAAGGCGGACAGACCATGGATCTGAGTGCATCCGTAAGGCAGCTGATCTCCTATGTGCCACAGGGTAATACAATGTTCTCGGGAACTATAGCAGAGAACATGAGAAATGTTAAGGAAGATGCTACCGATGAAGAGATAATAGATGCGCTGAAGAGAGCATGCGCGTGGAGCTTTGTTGAAAAGCTTCCTGACGGCATAAACAGTGAGATCATGGAAAGAGGAGGCGGCTTCTCTGAGGGACAGGCTCAAAGGCTTTCCATTGCAAGGGCATTCCTCAGGCATTCTCCGATACTGCTTCTGGATGAAGCAACTTCGGCACTTGATCCTAAGACTGCCAGGGAGGTTCTTAAGAATATAACTGAGGATGAGTATCCAAGAACCTGTATTCTTACCACCCACAGACCCAATATGCTTAAGAGCT
>CACWJQ010000044.1:1068-20218 GCA_902761225.1 uncultured Lachnospiraceae bacterium
AGTCTGCTATCGGAAGGAGATCTGATATCATGCTGTGAAGAGCCTTACTGTTCCATACAGGAGATATGCTCCTTCTTGTAAGGGTGATGACTCTTTCCGAACCGTTGATGTCTTCAAGGCGGTCGGTTTGTGAACGTTTTAGGAATATGACACCCCCAAGCGGATAGGCGCCGGTGTCGTATAACCCGGAGGTTCCGCACCAGGGAATACCGAATACTGCAGGTGTTCCGTCCTTTATACCTATCACGTTAAGGTCTCCGTTTATGTTGACTGCATCAGTATTATCCGTCCAGAGAGCAGCATGAGTTGATTTGCCTGTCCCGGAAGAAGCGGAGAAGAGCCAGGCTTTATTTTTATAAAGGATTGAAACCGAGTGAATCGCATACATTCCCCTTTGCTCCGAGACATACAGAAATGGAATCCGTATGGCGTGAAAAAGCTGATATACAAAGGATGCGGGATCGTACATATCCGTTCCTTCGCGGTCTTTTTTGATGAATAACACTGTATCGAAGGATTCCTTATTGATCCTGGTTTCGATCACCTGGGAAGAACCCGGATATGATATGACATATTCGCCTGCGTTTTCGGATATGTTCATTTCCTTGTTGCGGATTATGAGACCGGAGTTTTCCCCTGTAATACCGGAAGGCTTATCGGAAGGGGATTCAAGGACGGCTATCCTCAGATCGGTTTTACCGGTATCTGAGGTGCCTGCTGATGGATCATGGACCGGATCGCCGGCGTCAGGATCACCATGTCTGTTGAAACTTTCAAATGAAGGTGCAAAATAATCTCTATTACCATAAAGATCAATATTGATACCGGCAATATTGAGTTCGAGGGCAGGTTTATCGAACGCCTGGAATACAGTTGAAACAGATTCTTCCGCGGTTGAAGAAACTCCGGTACCGGCGGATCTGCTTCCTGATACGGATACCTGATCATTGCTTTCTTCACATACTATTCCAAGATCTGTCAGATGATCGATAAAAAGCTTTACATCTGCAGCTGCATCATCTTTGTATGTATCGGAAATGCCTGCTTTTGTGATAAAATCTTCTATCAGAGAAGAAAGGCTGATCCCCGGTTCGAGAAGGCTCCATATGAGGGCACCTGTATCACTTATCCTGATGCCGCGTTTATGGTCACTGATGCTCTGGGCTGTGGGGAGAAGATAATCATCTCCGGAAATATTAATATGTGTGAAGTATTTATTTCTATGCATATGATCATAATACCATGATTCCGGATTCATAAAAATACTGGAGATGGATCAATGAAGAATACTGATGCGGAAAAAGAAAAAAAGAATCCCGAAGCACTTCTTCGGAGCGGAAAGACCATAGAGATGTCTCCACATGGATGGAGCATGTACCCTCTTATCGTTCCTGGAAGGGACAGGGTGATCCTGTCGCCTGTAAAAGACCGGAAGCTGAAGAGGCTTGATATCGTTCTTTTCCGGAGGGAAGGCAGCATCCTTGTGATCCACAGGATAGCAAGGTGCCGCAGGACTGCTAAGGGAAAGAATGTCTATTACATAGTCGGGGACAATCAGAAGGAGCTTGAAGGACCTGTTAAGGAAGAGAATATATGCGGAGTTGTGACCGGGATAGTGAGGAAGGGCAGGAGAATATCCGTGAACAATCTGCTTTATAAAGCCTCTGTCAGTATATGGATGACCCTGAGACCTGCAAGGCCCATTATCTCTAAATCCGTATCACATATCAAAAAATCTCTAAAGACCAAATGAATGAGATCGAGCTGGAATACAGCTTTTTATCTGATTACCGATATGAACGGACCGATGTGAATAGCTGCTTTAAATGACAACTGGTTTCATTGACTTTTAAACCCTGATTTGAGATAATTATTCAGATTTCGGTTGTAAGAACTTTTACCAGTAAACCGTAAAAATTTTAAGAAAAGAGGAATCAGTATGGCAAACATCGATCTTTCCCAGTATGGGATCACAGGCGTATCTGAGATCGTCTACAATCCCGACAACGACACTCTTTACAACGAAGAGTTAAAGGCAGACCTTACCGGTTATGACAAGGGTCAGCTCACCGAGCTTGGCGCTGTTAACGTTATGACAGGTGTTTATACCGGACGTTCTCCCAAAGATAAGTTCATCGTTATGGATGACAAGTCCAAGGACACTGTTTGGTGGAACACTCCCGAATATCCCAATGACAACCATCCCGCTACTCAGGAAGCATGGGAAGCCTGCAAGAAGCTCGCTCTTGAGGAACTTTCCGGAAAGAGACTTTTCGTAGTTGATGCTTTCTGCGGCGCTAACAAGGACACCAGAATGGCAGTCCGCTTCATCATGGAAGTAGCTTGGCAGGCACATTTCGTAAGAAATATGTTCATCAAGCCTTCAGCTGAGGAAGAAGCAAACTTCAAGCCTGATTTCATGGTTTATACCGCTTCAAAGGCTAAGGTTGAAAATTACAAGGAGCTTGGACTTAACTCCGAGACAGCAGTTCTCTTCAACGTAACCAGCCGTGAGCAGGTTATCCTCAACACCTGGTACGGCGGAGAGATGAAGAAGGGTATGTTCTCAATGCAGAACTACTTCCTTCCTCTTCAGGGAATGGCTTCCATGCACTGCTCCGCAAACACCGATATGGAAGGAAAGCACACCGCTATCTTCTTCGGACTTTCCGGAACTGGTAAGACCACACTTTCAACCGATCCAAAGAGACTCCTCATCGGTGATGATGAGCACGGCTGGGATGACAACGGCGTATTCAACCTTGAGGGCGGATGCTATGCTAAGGTTATCGGCCTCTCCAAGGAGAATGAGCCTGATATCTATGGCGCTATCAAGAAGGATGCTCTCCTTGAGAACGTTACCGTAGATGCAAACGGCAAGATCGATTTCGATGATAAGAGCGTTACCGAGAATACCCGTGTATCTTATCCCATCGAGCACATCAAGAATATCGCTAAGAATGTAAACGGAGTATCCGCAGGACCTGCAGCTGAGAACGTTATCTTCCTTTCAGCTGATGCATTCGGAGTACTTCCTCCCGTTTCCATCCTTACTCCTGAGCAGACTCAGTACTATTTCCTCAGCGGATTCACTGCTAAGCTTGCAGGAACCGAGCGTGGAATCACCGAGCCTACACCTACCTTCTCAGCTTGCTTCGGACAGGCATTCCTTGAGCTTCATCCTACCAAGTACGGTGAGGAGCTTGTTAAGAAGATGGAGAAGAGCGGAGCTAAGGCTTATCTCGTAAACACCGGATGGAACGGAACCGGAAAGAGAATCTCCATTCCTGATACCAGAGGAATCATTGATGCCATCCTTAACGGAGACATCAAGAAGGCTCCTACCAAGAAGATCCCTTACTTCGATTTCGAGGTTCCTACCGAGCTTCCCGGAGTTTCTACCGAGATCCTCGATCCCAGAGATACCTATGCTGATCCTTCACAGTGGGAAGAGAAGGCTAAGGATCTTGCAGGACGTTTCATCAAGAACTTCAAGAAGTATGAGACCAATGAGGCAGGCAAGGCACTTGTTGCAGCAGGCCCTCAGCTTTAATCGCTGATCTTAGAATTTAATACTGACGGGGATGGCTTAATTGCTGTCCCCGTCTTTTTTATGGAAAAATGAATCGATTAAAAACTTTAACAAAATTATATTCAGACCGTATCTTTAAGATCGTCCTTATCATCATGGCGGGAGCGGTGATCTACCTTCATGCGTTAAGACTCCGGTTAAATGTTTTCTGGGTGGATACTGCCTTTTCGGCAGACCTTATAAGACTTCCCTTTGTCGATATGCTTAAGGCTACATCCGTTAATGAACATCCGCCTTTTTATTATATCTTCGGAAAGATGGTCATTGCCCTGTTTAATGATCATCCATGGTCTTTCAGGGCTACGGCTTTTATACCGTTTCTGGGGATAATAATACTGGCCATTACATACATACGCAGGGAATTCGGATATTCCGCCGCATTTATAATGGTTGCATTTTCTTCTTTCACACCTGCATCGGTGACATATGTCATGGAGACCAGGATGTATGAACTGGGATGCCTTCTTGTGCTCATATCCATGCTGTGTCTGTATTGTATTTTTAATAAATCTGCGGGCAACAGAAGGCTGTATTTTGCGGTGTTCGGAATCTTCAGCGTGCTTACGGCATATACGCACTATTATCTTACCGTTGCGGTGTGTGTGATGTATCTGAGCCTGATACTGTACTGCTTTATCCATAAGACGGACGTGAAGAAGTGCGTTATCGTTTCGGTACTCGCTGTTTTGTCGTATCTTCCCTGGCTTGGCATAATGCTGAGGAATTTCGGAGTGAGAGCAGGAGACTGGTGGGCAACGGATTATGCTCACTTTGACGAGACCATGAAGGAACTGTATGGCCTGAAAAGGTTCTATATACCGGCTCTTTTTGTTATTATCGTCACCCTGATCAAGCTTTACATGGAAAAGAAAAAGAAGCAGGATAAAAGCTTCAGCCTGAATGCATCCGCAAAATTCTGGTTTATAATGACGGGCGTGGTGATGATACTGGGTACTTTCTCAGTTGGCGTTATCGCATCAGAGATGATAAGGCCTCTGTTTCTGTCAAGGTATATCTATCCCCTTGCATCATCGGCTTGGCTTCTGTTTGGTATATCCATAAAGGAAACTGTTGGTCTGGGTGTAAGGTCGAAAAGACTGACAAGTGCTTTTTCCGGAGCACTGTCCCTTGTTTTGTCCCTGTTTTTAATATATACGGTCTTCGGAGAATACAGGGTCAATCTGTCAGCTCAAAGGGAAGCATCCATTGACACGGTTAATTCCATGAACATGATCTCCATTCCGGAAGGCAGCACTATCTACTCTGATTTTGAACAGGAAGAGTTTACCATAGCCGGTTATTATTTCCCCGGGACAACGGTAATTCCGGAAAATGCGGCCTTTTATTATTCCGTTCCGGCAGAGGATGAATTTTACCTTGTTTTCAAGTCCGGTTCGGCAGCTGCGGCGGCAGAAAACCTGCAGAAAGCGGGTTATGAAACCATGCTTGTTGCCGAAAATGTGACCCTTGGATTTCAGGGGGATCTGACCATATTATTTTGTGAAAAATATTGATAAAAAGTGTCGCGGTCATCTATAATATTCTTAGCCCGAGGTTGATTCCCTTGTATTTTTTGAACCTACATTTACCTTTAACGGGATTCCTATATCTCATGTCGGCTGTCACGCCCCCGCCTCAGGCGATCGGGGAAGGCAAATGTCATGATGCGGTCACCCACCTGGCTTCGGCTAGGCGTCAAAAGGCGAGGGGTCTTCTAAGGGTTTTTTTATGGCGTTTACTATTTGTCTGCGGAGAATATGGAATGGATGATCCGCGTTATCAGGGATCAGGTATTTACGCATGACGGGTTTGTTCGCAAGATTCAGAAGATTTGTAATTGCAACAAGACATCTGAATATTAATGCTTATGCAGCCAGCGCGGCTTTTTTTCTTTTTGTCTCGCTGGTTCCTATTTTAGTACTTATATGCAGCATTTTTCCTTATACCGGACTTTCGGAGACCGAACTTATTGAACTGATAGAAGCCTCGACACCGATCATTTTTAATGAGTTTTTGGAAGAGCTTGTGTATCAGATATATGATTCCACAGCCGGTGTGATCACTATCTCGATCATAGCAACCATATGGACGGCCGGTAAGGGAATAATGGCGCTGGTTCAGGGGCTTGACAGAGTTAATGAGGTCAAGGATGAGAGGAACTGGTTCAGGCTGAGGCTTTCCAGCTGTTTGTACATCGTAGCGATGTTACTGATGCTGCTTCTCAGTATAACCATTGTTGTACTGGGAACGGATATTTTCAGACGTATCATCATATATCTCAAACTGGACGCCACGAATTTTAAGGAACTGATCATGAGGCCCAGACTGCTGTATACTTTTATAATACTCAGCCTGGTATTTGCTCTTTTTTATACATGGATGCCATACAGAGGACCGCAGAACAAGCTGACTCAGATTAATTTTCTCAAGGACAGAAAGCTTATAAAGCTGTGGAATGAATCGGATCCGTAACTTGATGAGAACGGCAACAGTCTTCAGACGAATGGATTGAAGCTTAAGTATATCACGCAGCTTCCGGGATCCTGTTTTGCCGCAGGCGGCTGGATCGGATGCTCGGTGGTCTTTACGCTTATAGTCAACATGGGGTATGGGATCACTCTCTACGGAGCAATGACCTTCCTGGTGCTGTCCATGCTATGGATGTATTGCTGTATGTACCTTCTTCTGGTCGGAGCATATATTAATCATGTGTGGACCGGCATGGCAGATAAAGCCATCGAAAAATATAAAAAGAATAAAAGCCAGGGGCATTAAGGATAGCGTATACCGGATTTTGATGAACAGGTAAAATTACGGACGTCTATGGACGCCTGCGATATAAAGGAGGATTACAAAATGGAATACGATAAGGTGTGGAAAAAGTATTCTCAGGCCGAGATCAAGAAACTCGAGAAGCTGAACAAGGATTATATCGAGTTCCTTTCAAACGGCAAGACCGAGAGAGAATGCGTTGATCAGATTGTCAATATGGCTGAAGCTGCAGGATTTATCGAGCTTGATAAGCTCATCGGCTCCAGGAGAAAGCTTAAACCCGGAGATAAGGTGTATTCCGTGTGGATGAACAAGTCGGTTGTGATGTTCAGGATAGGTAAGAAGCCCTTTTCTGATGGCATGAACATACTTGGTGCACATATCGACAGTCCCAGAATGGATGTAAAGTCCAATCCTCTTTATGAAAAGGATGATTTCGCACTCCTTGACACACATTACTATGGCGGCATCAAGAAGTATCAGTATACAGCACTTCCACTGGCGATTCACGGTGTAGTGGTCAAAAAGGACGGTTCCACCATTGAGATCAATATAGGTGAGGATCCCGATGATCCCGTCTTCTTCGTATCGGATCTTCTCATCCATCTTGCTCAGGATCAGATGGATAAGAAGGCTTCCAAGGTTGTTGAGGGAGAAGATCTGGATATCATCGTAGGCAACAAGCCCATTGTCATCGGCAAGGATGTTAAGTCTAAGGTTAAGACCGAAGAACCCAAGGAACCTGTAAAGGCGGCAATACTCCAGATCCTCAGGGAACAGTATGGATTTGAAGAGAAGGATTTCTTCTCTGCAGAGCTTGAGGTTGTTCCTGCGGGACGCGCCAGAGAAGCCGGATTTGACAGATCAATGATCCTTTCATACGGACAGGATGACAGAGTATGCGCATATACTTCACTTCAGGCGATGATAGACCTTCCCGTATGTGACAGAACGGTATGCACTATCCTTGTGGACAAGGAAGAAATCGGCTCGGTCGGAGCTACGGGAATGAAGTCCAAGTTCTTTGAGAATGCTGTTGCTGAAGTTATGAACCTTTGCAGAGAGTACTCATCAGAGCTTGATCTTAAGCGCTGCCTTGCAAGAAGCTGTATGCTTTCAAGCGATGTCTCTGCCGGTGTGGATCCCAATTATGAGTCTGTATTTGAGAAGAAGAATGCTGCATTCCTCGGCGGCGGAATAGTATTTAATAAATTCACGGGAAGCAGGGGAAAGAGCGGCTCCAATGATGCCAATGCAGAGTATATTGCAGCAATAAGAAGGATATTCGAGCTTGCCGATGTATCTTATCAGTTTGCAGAGCTTGGTAAGGTGGATCAGGGCGGCGGCGGAACCATCGCTTATATTCTTGCTCTTTACGGAATGAATGTCATAGATTCAGGTGTAGCCGTTCTCAACATGCATTCGCCATGGGAAGCAACATCAAAGGCTGATGTATATGAGACATACAGAGGATATATTGCATTCTGCGAGGGAATGGATCTTTGATCATGAACGAATTACGCAGATCTGATTATTACTATGACCTTCCGGAAGAGCTGATCGCCCAGGATCCTCTTGAGGACAGATCTTCCTCCAGGCTTATGGTCGTAGACCGTCATACGGGAGAAAGGGAACACCGCATATTCCGGGATATCATCGATTATCTTGATCCCGGAGACTGCCTTGTACTCAATAATACCAGAGTGATCCCGGCCAGGCTTCTCGGTGTAAGGGAAGGTACCGGCGGGCATGTTGAGGTTCTTCTGTTAAAGCGTTTATCCGGGACTGACTGGGAAACCCTGGTCCGTCCCGGTAAGAGCTGTAAACCCGGACAGAGGCTTGACTTTGGCGGAGGTGTACTTAAAGCTGAAGTTCTTGATGTGGTCGAAGGCGGGAACAGGATCGTAAGATTCTATTTTGACGGCATTTTTGAGGAGGTGCTGGACAGACTTGGTGAGATGCCCCTTCCTCCATACATTACTCATAAGCTTGCCGATCCCGCAAGATACAATACCGTATATGCCAGATTTGACGGATCGGCTGCAGCTCCTACCGCAGGACTTCATTTCACACCCGAACTACTAGAGCAGATAAAAGATAAGGGAGTTAATCTTGCCTATGTCACCCTTCATGTCGGTCTTGGAACCTTCAGACCCGTCAAGGAGGATGTAATCACCGACCATAAGATGCATACGGAAAGCTACGAAGTTACTCAGGAGACTGCGGATATCATCAACAGAACCAGGGCTGAGGGCGGAAGAGTTGTATGTGTCGGGACGACCAGCTGCAGAACGGTGGAAAGCTGTGCAAGGCAGGCTGTGAATACCCCGGGATCCGGAGAGTCCGAGAATTTTAAGAAATTTGAAGTAAAGCCCGGCTCTGGAGAAACCGATATATTTATATATCCGGGTTATGAGTTTAAGATCATGGATGCGCTGATCACGAATTTTCATCTGCCCGAATCCACTCTGATAATGCTCGTATCTGCTTTCGCGGGAAGGGAGAATGTTCTTTCTGCATATAACGAGGCGGTTTCAGAGAAGTACAGATTTTTCAGCTTTGGAGATGCATGTTATTTTCACTAGAGGGAGGTCCGCATGGTTGAGAAGAGACATTCCGTAAGATCCGAACTGACAGCTACCCTCATGGTCAAGAGACTTGATTCCGATGAGAACGGCGAGGAGGTTACGATCGATATCACCGATGTATCCAAGGGCGGTGTTGGATTTACATGCAATAAAGCACTTCAGATCGGCGCTGTTTATGAAAGCTTTCTTGAGATATGGACCAAGGAAGTGATCCATGCATTTATTGAGATCATCAGGATTGAAAAGCATGGTGATACTTACTTTTACGGTTCTTCATTTGTAGGCCTTCCGGAGATGGAAGCTCAGAGGATAGCTACTTATCAGACGGTTTCCAATATGAATCAGACGTGAAAATATATTTTGATGTATTGAAAAATTCAGGGCGGCTGAAAAAGGCTGTATGTTTCCTGTCTGCGTTTTCGGCCGTGCTTTTTTATTTTCTTGTGATATGTATCTTTTCGGCGCAGGATGGTGACGAAACCGGTAATCTGAGCCGTGAGGTTGCCGAGGAAGTG
The DNA here is from genome assembly GCA_902761225.1 of uncultured Lachnospiraceae bacterium. GTDB lineage: Bacteria > Bacillota > Clostridia > Lachnospirales > Lachnospiraceae > AC2028. The sequence continues at coordinate 10,536 of CACWJQ010000044.1, forward strand.
GCCAGAGTAGTAGTGGCGGTTTCCGGTGAGCATACCGAAAAGGATATTTTTTCGCTTGCGGAATTCTTTGAACATCCCCTGAGAAAACTGGCACATTTCAGCGAGTATGCGGTTCTCGGGGGACTTTTTTGCGGATGTTTTCTCCCGGTTATGGGCGAGATACGTTTAAGGACGGCAGAGCAGATTTCAAAGCTGCCTGTGCAAAAGAGAAATAAAAACGGCCTGATAAGAAGCTGTGGATTGTATCTGAAATGCATTATTACCGTAATGATCTTTGCGATATGTGATGAGATACATCAGTACTTTGTTCCGGGCAGACTGGCATCGGTATGGGATGTACTGCTTGATACATCCGGGTGTGCGCTGATGTGCCTGATACTGTATCTTTTATGCGACAGAAGGAGCCGGAAGGCTGCCGGAGTAAGAAAGATAAGCCTCAGAAAACAAAAAGGTTCAGGCATTAAATGATGACTGAATCATGTGTTATAACGGATATTAAATAAAAGATCGGAAATGGAAAAAGATGAGCAAATATGGATTTATAGGACTTGGACTTATCGGAGGCTCGCTTGCAAGAGCTCTTAAAAGCTATGACGGATCAAATGTGATAGCTGCTTATAACAGGAGTCCTGAACCGCTTGAACAGGCGGTAAAGGACGGGGTTGTTGATATACCGCTCCATGAGATAGGAGAAGGCTTCAGGGACTGTGATGTCATATTCCTGTGTCTGCCGGTGATCACTAATGCGCAGGCTCTTTCAAAGCTTGCTGCATTCATTGGACCTGATACTATTGTCACTGATGTGAGTTCCGTAAAGGGTTCGATCATGAAAGCGGCAGAAGAAGCCGGCTTAAAGGATCATTTTGTCGGCGGACACCCAATGGCAGGTTCCGAAAGAACAGGTTATATCGCATCATCCAAGGATCTGTACAGGAATGCATATTATATCATTACCCCATATGAGGCCGCTGATCCTAAAGCAGAAGTGATCAGAAAGCTGAGTGAGGATATAGGTGCGATCCCCATTGTCATGGATGCCGCAAAGCATGACAGGATCGTTGCGGGAGTAAGTCATATACCTCATCTTGCTGCTGCGGCACTTGTGGAGCTGGTCAAGAATAATGATTATTCAGACGGCCTGATGAAGGTGGTGGCCGCAGGCGGATTCAAGGATATCACAAGAGTGGCATCATCTTCGCCATCCATGTGGAAAGAGATATGTGAATCCAATGATATCAATATTTCCGAGTTCCTGGGCGACCTCATAGACAGGCTGTCGGAGATCAGGGAAAAGGTTGCAGCAGGTGACGGCGAATACATAGCGGAACTCTTTGACGATGCCGGAACCTACAGGAATTCTTTCAATACCCTGAGCGCCGGTCCCATTAAAGATTCACACAAGTTCTCGGTTGATATTTCCGATGAGCCGGGAGCCATCGCATCGGTTGCAACGATCCTTGCAGTAAGCGGGATCAATATCAAGAACATCGGTATACAGCATAACCGTGAGTATATCGGAGGCGATATGACGGTAGGTTTCTGGGATGCGGAATCGAAGACCGGGGCTGCTGAGATACTGAAGAATAAAGGATATATCCTGCATGGGGTATGAGTGAAAAGACTTCGGGTTATACCGGAGTCTTTTTTGATACATATGCACGATTTTGGCTGGAAAAATGTTTTTGTAATATGAATTTTTTTTGCTTTTTTATTGCGACATTTCAAGCGATATTGTAAAATATGTTTGTGTGATTTTGTAAATATTCAGAATATTTGTAAAATTTGCACAAATACCATTTTCAGGAGGTCCTCATGAAAGTTTATACTACAGACAAGATCCGAAATGTTGTGCTGCTCGGCCATGGCGGAAGCGGAAAGACCACGCTTGCAGAGAGTTTTGGCTATATCACCGGTCTTACATCACGTATGGGGACCGTAGCTGACGGCAACACCATCAGCGATTACGGCAAAGAAGAACAGAAGCGCGGATTTTCCATATCTTCAACCGTTATCCCTGTTGAATGGCAGGATCATAAGATCAATATAATCGACACTCCGGGATTTTTCGATTTCGTAGGTGAGGTGGAAGAAGCAGTATCCGCTGCCGGTGCAGCTATCATAGTTGTTAACGGAAGAAGCGGTGTTGAAGTAGGAACCAGGAAGGCATGGGATCTGTGCGAGAAGTATAAGCTTCCCAGGATAATCTATGTATCCAATATGGATGTTGATACAGCCAGCTATCGTCAGGTTGTAGAGGATCTTACAGCACTCTATGGCAAGAAGATTGCACCTTTCCATCTTCCCATCAGAAAGGACGAAGAGCTTGTCGGATATGTAAATGTTGTTTCTGAACAGGGTCAGCTGTGGCAGGGCAAGGATGTTGTTCCCACAGAAGTTCCCGATTACAACAAGCCTTATCTTGAGCAGTACAGAGAGACTCTCATGGAAGCTGTAGCTGAGACTTCCGAGGAGATGATGGACAGATACTTCTCAGGTGAGAAATTCTCCGATGCAGAGATCAGAGCAGCTCTGAGAGCTACCATCTGTGACGGAAGCATCGTTCCCGTTACCATGGGATCATCCATCACCTGCAAGGGCGCATATGCTCTTCTCGATGATGTTATCAAGTACTTCCCCGGTCCCGATGTCAGGCATGTTGCCGGCATCGCTACCAAGACCGGCGAGATCTATAACTGTGATTATGACTTCTCCAAGGCTAAGTCAGCATATGTATGGAAGACCATCGTTGATCCGTTCATCGGAAAGTACAGCCTTATCAAGGTTAACTCCGGTGTTCTTAAGACTGATGATCTTATCTATAACATCGATAAGGATGTTGAGGAGAAGATCGGAAGGCTTTATATCCTTCAGGGCAATAAGCCTATTGAGGTTCCCGAGCTTCATGCAGGAGACCTTGGTGCGCTGGCAAAACTCAGCCAGGCACGTACAGGCAACAGCCTTTCAACCAAGGCTATGCCCATTAAGTTCGGTATGTTTGATATCTCCAAGCCTTATACATTCATGAGATATAAGCCCAGGGATAAGGCTGATATCGATAAGATCTCACAGGCTCTTCAGAAGATCGGACACGAAGATCTTACCATCAAAAATGTCAATGATGCTGAGAACCATCAGACGCTCCTTTACGGAATGGGTGATATGCATCTTGAGATCATCAAGTCCAGACTTGAGAATGAGTACAAGGTGGTAATAGAGCTTTCAACTCCTAAGGTAGCATACAGAGAGACTATCCGCGGAACTTCCGATGTAGAGGCTAAGTATAAGAAGCAGACCGGAGGACACGGACAGTACGGACATGTTAAGATGAAGTTCAGTCCCTGTGACGATCCTGATCAGCAGTATGTGTTCGACCAGGAAGTTGTCGGCGGTGCGGTTCCCAAGAACTTCTTCCCTGCTGTTGAAAAGGGTATCGCTGAATCCGTAGGAAGAGGACCTCTTGCAGCATACCCCGTTATCGGTGTAAAGGCTGTTCTCTATGACGGATCCTATCACCCTGTAGACTCCTCTGAAATGGCCTTCAAGACAGCTGCTTCAATGGCATTCAGAGACGGATTCATGAAGGCTAAGCCCGTTCTCCTTGAGCCCATCGAGACTCTTAAGGTAATAGCTCCCGATGAGAATACCGGAGATGTAATGGGAGATCTTAACAAGAGGCGCGGAAGAGTCCTTGGCATGAATCCTGCAGGAAACGGCAAGACCCTCATTGAAGCTGAGATCCCGGAGAGTTCACTCTTCGGATATGGAACGGTCATCCGCTCGATGACAGGAGGAATGGGAGAGTATTCCTTCGAATTTGCAAGATATGAGCAGGCTCCCTCAGATGTTCAGGAAGCAGAAGTTGCAGCAAGAGCACAGAAGGTTGCTGAAGGAAATATCACAGAGTAAGAGCATTTGAACTATAGAACTACGAGGAATACCCTCTTTACCATTTGCCGGTAAGGAGGGTATTTTTTTGAAAAAAAGCGGTAGTGTTCATGGCAAAAGCGGTGGAGTGAACGAGGCGGTGTTAACCTACTATATATTGTGGTCGGCCCCGTTTTTTCTTGCGTTTACATTTATTATGTAATAAAATTAAATAAATTATGGGGTTTTATGCCCTTTATTCAGAAAATACAGGCAGGAACGCGATTTTCCCGCTGAGTAATTTATTTTAGGAGATTAATGAAATGGCTTCTGTTTACGATCATCATTCTGTAGAATCCAAGTGGCAAAAGGTCTGGGACGATGAAAAGGCATTCGCTGCGACCAATGACTTTTCCAAGCCTAAATATTATGCCCTGGTTGAATTTCCCTATCCTTCAGGTCAGGGACTTCACGTGGGACATCCCCGTCCATATACAGCACTTGATATAGTGTCAAGAAAGCGCCGTATGCAGGGCTATAATGTACTTTTCCCCATGGGATGGGATGCATTCGGACTTCCCACCGAGAATTATGCCATTAAGAATAAGATCCATCCCAGGATCGTTACCAAGAACAATGTGGCGCGTTTTAAGCAGCAGCTCCATTCCATCGGCTATTCTTTTGACTGGGACAGAGAGGTCAATACAACCGATCCCGGATACTATCACTGGACTCAGTGGATCTTCCTTAAGCTCTTCAATGCGGGACTTGCATATAAGACACAGATGCCTATCAACTGGTGCACTTCATGTAAGGTCGGTCTTGCAAATGAAGAGGTTGTAAACGGTGTATGTGAAAGATGCGGAGCTCCTGTAGTACGTAAGATGCAGTCTCAGTGGATGCTCAAGATCACCGAGTATGCCGATAAGCTTCTCGAGGGCCTCGATACTGTTGATTATATCGAGCGGGTCAAGACCCAGCAGAGAAACTGGATCGGACGTTCCACAGGTGCAGAGGTCGATTTTAAGCTTACAGGGACTGAAGATAAACTCACTGTTTATACAACAAGACCTGATACCCTTTTCGGTGCTACATATATGGTAATGAGCCCCGAGCATCCCTATATCGAGAAGTACAAAGATCGCATATCCAATTATGACGAGGTAGTAAAGTACCGTGAAGAAGCATCCAGAAAGTCCGATTTTGAGAGGACGGAGCTTGCCAAGGACAAGACCGGTGTATGCCTTAACGGACTTACCGCAATAGATCCCGTAAATGATAAGGAAATCCCCATCTGGATCTCCGATTATGTACTGATGAGCTACGGAACCGGTGCCATCATGGCAGTTCCCGCACATGATGAAAGAGACTGGGATTTTGCCAAGAAGTTCGGTCTTCCCATCATCGAGGTCGTCGCAGGATCGGACAAGCCTGTGACTGAGCAGGTTTACACTGATGTCGCTGAAGGTAAGCTTGTTAATTCAGGATTCCTTGACGGTCTTTCAGTTGCTGAGGCAAAGAAAAAGATAACCGAATTCCTTGAGGAAAAAGGGATCGGACATGCAAAGACCAATTACAAGCTTCGTGACTGGGTATTTTCACGCCAGAGATACTGGGGTGAGCCTATTCCCATAATCCACTGCGATAAGTGCGGATATGTGCCTCTTAAAGAGGAGGATCTTCCTCTTGAACTTCCCGAGGTGGAGAGTTACATGCCCGGAGACAACGGTGAATCACCTCTTGCTGCCATGGATTCATGGGTGAATGTCACCTGTCCGTGCTGCGGAGGTCCCGCCAAGAGAGAGACTGATACCATGCCTCAGTGGGCAGGTTCATCATGGTATTTTCTCAGATATATCGATCCGAAGAATGACAAGGAACTTGCATCTCAGGAAGCTCTTAAATACTGGCTTCCTGTCGACTGGTACAACGGAGGAATGGAGCATACCACACTCCACCTTCTCTATTCCAGATTCTGGCACAGATTCCTGTACGATCAGGGCGTTGTTCCCACAAAGGAGCCCTATGCAAAGCGTACCTCTCACGGCATGATCCTCGGATCGAACGGTGAGAAGATGTCCAAGTCCCGTGGAAACGTTGTCAATCCCGATGATATCATCGAGGAATTCGGTGCGGATACTCTCAGAACTTATGAGATGTTCATCGGTGCATTCGACCAGGCTGCAAACTGGAGCATGGAAGGAGTTCAGGGCTGCAGAAGATTCCTTGACAGAGTATGGAAGCTTCAGGACATTGTTACAGAAGGTGAGGAGTATTCCAAGGATTTTGAAGTTAAGATCCACCAGACTATCCGCAAGGTATCAGGTGATTTCGAGACTCTTAAGTATAATACCGGCATTGCTGCTCTTATGAGTCTTATCAATGACTTTTACAAGGGCGGTAAGATCAACAAGGCTGAATTCAGGACCTTCCTTCAGCTTCTTAACCCCGTGGCTCCTCATATTACCGAAGAGCTCTGGAGCATAGAGGGCTTCGAAGGAAGAGTTTATCAGTCAAAGTGGCCCGAGTACGATGAGGCAAAATGCGTTGAAGACCGCATTACCATCGCTGTTCAGGTACTCGGCAAGCTCCGCGGAACCTTCGAAGAGGATCGTAACGCTTCCAAGGAGACCATGATCGAAAGAGCTAAGGAGACCGTGGCAGACAGGCTTGAGGGCAAGGAGATAGTAAAGGAGATCTACGTTCCCGGAAAGCTTGTTAACTTCGTTATCAAATAACGGTAAATGGGTAAGGTCGTTATAATAGAGGGCAGAAAATTCACAGGGGACAAGGAGATTGCTGCGGCAAATGCCGATAAGGCGGCGATAGATCGCATCAAAGCACAGATGGATCACATGTCCCTTGCGGATCTGAAGCTCCTTTCTCAAAAACTCCATAAGGGTAAGATCAATTTCGGAACAAAGCTGGGTGAAGATTTCATGGAGGAAGTTGATTCATATATAGTATCAATGGAGCGCCGTGAAAAGGATTCGGATGGAAAAAGCGAAGTCCGTACTACCGGACGTAAAAAGGACGATTCGGTAAAATTAAAGGAAAATGACCCTGAGATAGAAAAAGAGGCAAGAAAGATACTTGAAAAGCAGGAAAGGACCAGAAAGCTTATCCTGTTTGCGTCTCTTTTCGTTGCAGCTGCATGTATCCTCTATATCGCAATCTACAATATCACCAGAATGAGATCGGCAAGAACCACGGATCTTCTCAGCGATATAAGAGAGCAGGCTGCACGTGATGCTGAGCACGGCCTTCCGGGCAGCGGAGAGGATGATGGCGGGGTGGTCATCCACTATGTTGACGAAAATGATGAAACTCCCGAAATACTCCCTGAATACTTAGATATATACAATAAAAATAAAAAACTAATCGGATGGCTTGAAATAGCCGATATAAACGGAGAGGCCTTTTTAAGTTATCCCGTGATGCAGACAACGGATAATGAGTATTATCTTACTCACGGTTTTAACCAGAATAACGATGTAAACGGCTGTATATTTATGGATTGCGAATGCGATGCCATAAAGCCGTCGGATAATCTTATACTTTACGGACATCATATGAGAAGCGGTCGGATGTTCGGCAATCTGGTTAAATATGAGGATGAGAACTTTTATCTGACCCACAGGATCATAAAGTTTGACACCATATATGAGCACGGAGAATATGAGGTGATGTTTGCTTTCAGAACATCACTGAAGACCGAGAACGATATTTCTTTTAAGTATTATCAGTTCATAGATGCCAACGGACCTGAGGAATTTGCATCTTATATGAATGAGATGGCTGAGATGTCGCTGTATGATACGGGAGTCAGGGCAGTATGGGGAGATCATCTGCTCACACTCTCAACCTGCGATTATGAAGAAGACAACGGCCGGTTTGCTGTTGTGGCCAGAAAAATAGAGTGATCTTAAATGGAGGGTTACCCCTTATGAAGAAGACCAGGAGAATATTCAACAGATCGGTGCGCAGAACGGTTGGTGCTCTTTTCCTTGCATCAAGCGTTGTTGTTGCCGCTATACCCACCACCAGTTACAGAGGTGGAACCACATCTGCTGAAAGCTTTACGGATGCTCCGGATTACGCCATGAGATATGTACTGGGTGAGGACCCGGTGGTTGATGGCGGTGGCGGAACCAGATACACCGCTGCGCAGGAGCTCCTTACCTCTTCACAGTCTTCGGTGCCTTTTATAAAGGACTCTGCTACCAGGTCATACAGTGACGATATTACAAATGTCACCGTATATACCAGCGAAGACAGTCTGTATCAGTTCGCATATGTATCCATGGACGGTATTCAGACCGAGGATGGTAATGAGAAGTATGCGTTCATTCTTAAATACAAACAATTCCTGATGCGGTTGATGCATATCTTGCATACAATACCAACGACGGCTCCAATACGGCAGCCAATGTTGCAGTAGGAAAAGCCGGTAATTATCTGTTCTACAAGGAAATAGAATATGTTACCAGGTATGACGTATCCGGCAACGTGGTAGAGCCTCCCGATGAGATAGCACATTACTATCCCTGTTATGCATCCAATACCGAGGATTGGATAAACAGATCTAATGACGAGCTTTACTGGTATGATACGCCTGATTTCAGACCTGATACCACAAAAGCCGATCCGGACGAAGATGTTAGAATGGTCGGAACAGACCAGGCGCATCAGCGTATAACCAACGCTCCCGTAAGATATATCGCCAACCAGTATATCGAAGTCGGAGCTGATAGTAAGCAGCATATTAAGCCCATAACCCAGCCTTCACAAGGTGTTTTCTTCGGAAACGGTAATATCACAACCCTTACCACCGGAGGAAACTTAAGCGGTATCGGAAATTATGCTTTCTATAACTGTACAGGTCTTTCAACCTTTTCCTTCTCAAATGGTCTCAGTGCTATAGGAAATCATGCATTTGAGTACTGTTCAAGCTTAAGGTCCATCGATATTCCTTCCAATACCAATCTTCAGGTAGTGGGCGCCTATGCATTCAAGAACTGTACCTCTCTTGAATCATTTACCGTTCCCACATCTGTTGTGATGCTCTGTGACGGTGTATTCCAGAACTGTATCAACATGGTAAGCTGTGATCTGTGCTCGGGAAATCCTGCATCGTCAGCTCTCAGATACCTTGGAAACGGTGTGTTTTTCAATTGCCAGGTGCTTGAAGAGCTGGAATTTCCTGCAATGTATACCGAAGAGGATGTGAATATCTCTAATTTCCTTCAGTGCTACAGTCTTACGAAGTTCACCACAAACAATACATCAATGGATTTTATCGACGATGATGAGGAAGTCAGCGGAGGATATGACAACGTAAGCTATACCTTTGAATCGTTCCGTGATAATGTCTCTCCCAATTTCTATATGGTTGGTGTTGAGACAGGATCTGGGGCTCAGGAAACTCCCGAAGCCAAGTGGGGAAGAGTTCATGTCACCTGTAAGGAAGAGCAGATAGCTTACAACTACAGGGGAACGGATTATTATGAAAAGACCGTAACGGAAGAGGGCGGAGGTACCGCTACTTATCTTGTAAACGGTAATAATAATCTTGAAAACTGCAATATAGTAGGTACTGTTTATACACTTACCTTCCCTGAGTATATCGGTCCCAATTACATAAGGGATATCGGAGATAATGCATTTACTGATATATGTACGCTTACCATGGTAACTATCCCTTCGACCATAGAATCCATCGGAAGGGGAGCTTTCAAGGGCTGCCATAATCTCCAGTATGTATATTTTGAGAATGACAATGTAAGCATCGGTGAGGATGCGTTCAAGACCCAGGATAC
>CACWJQ010000045.1 GCA_902761225.1 uncultured Lachnospiraceae bacterium
TTAAGATTTTCATATGATAGCTGTTTTGCCCATATACGTCAATAAACTAATTGTTAAATCCAAAGTTTATAAAAATTTAATGGTGCCTGGCACCATAAAGAAAATTTAATGGTGTCAGGCACCATTAAGAAAGCAAGTTGCACAATCGGTTTACTTTCAGTATTTATCGGATATATCGGCTCGGAAGGGGGCGTTTATGACACTGGTGTCGCAGAAAAATCGTGGAATTTCACTATTGCAAAGTCGGAAGGGGTGTAGGAAAATGCTCCTTGCATCTTCTTAAATCCGGCAGCGGAAAGGAGATGAGCAGTTTTTCATCCGGCAGGGCCGGAAGATCATATTATCCGCAGCTTCTTATCTGCGGATGGGAAGAACCGCATGCAGATCACATTGCGTGCCGGGGTTATCTTTTATTGGAGAATCCTCCACAAGCTTGGGATCAAGCAAAATAATCCTACATTGTTAACTGAAAATCTATATTATGCGCTCGCGTAGAAGCGCGCTGTATCTTTGCACGGAAAAACGATCTGACGCATCCAGTGCAGGATCAATGGCTTTTTTAAAGAAAATGCTGCTTTTGAAGATGCCGGAGCCCGGGAAAATATATCACGGTATTTTCCTCCCGGCTGCAGGCGTTCTGTGTATATCACAGGATGCGCAGACCTGTGTGGCTCCGAGCGGGGTGTGAATACATCCCGGGGCCGGTACATTCTAATGTTGATCAATAGACGGCCAGGTAAAGGTTATATGTCATGAGGGGCCTTTTGCTCCCGGTACGGGCCGGGGGCAGGGGGCCCTTTTAAAGGGCAAAAAAAGATGACGCATACTGTCCTTTGTGGTAGAATAACCTTGTATGGGTATGCCCGCCCGGGACCGCCCATGTAAAAAAACAGACTGGACAGAACTGATGAAAAAGAGAAAGAAAAGATTTCTTGTTGTACTCATTCCCATGATACTGATCGTGATAGTTGCAGCGGTCACTCTGGGAGTTCCTTTATATCAGAAATATTCCTACGGCACGGACAGGGCCGATCTTGGTGAACACTACGGAGTATCCGGCGATATGTCGGCGATAATACTCCAGAACGACCAGCTCCCCAGACAGGCACTTGTAAGAGACGGAAGATGCTATTTTGACATGGATACCGTGAAGGCCTACCTGACGGAAGGCTTCTTCTATGACAGCAGCTATAACGGCGGATGCCTGATGTACACCACAGCCATGGAGACCTACGAGGTGTGCGACGGGGCAAGCTCCTACAGCGTATCCGGCGTCATGACAGATCTCGGATTCCCCCTTACCCTCAGGGAGAACGATAAATTATATGTTTCCGCAGATTATCTCAGGATGTTCGCTACATTTACGGTGGACATCTATGATAAGCATGTGCAGCTTTATACGCAGTGGGGCAATACCCATGAGATGAGGATGGTCACCAGGGACACATGGATCCGCGAAAAGGGCGGCATCAAGAGCCCCATCCTGCGCGATGTGGAAAAGGGCGAGACCGTGGAGCTTATCGAGGCCATGGAGGAGTGGAGCAAGGTCAAGACCTCTGACGGCATTATCGGATATATTGAAAATAAGAGAATGAGCATCACCGAGCCCTACGTGGATATGGCTCCCGCAGCTCCCGCACTTCCCGAGTATACAAGCGTCATGCTCGATACCAAGGTTGACCTGGGATTCCATCCCATATACGGAGTGGCAGGCAACGATACCATCGGAGAAGCCTTAAGCGAGGCTGTGGGTATGAACGTCATCGCTCCCACCTGGATCTCCCTTATGGACAACGAGGGGAACTTCAGGAACTTCGGTACCGCGGAATACGTTAACAGAGCCCACCAGTCCGGCGTAAGGGTGTGGGCGGTCGTAGATAACTTCAACTACGCCAACGAAAACGGCATCGACATAGATGAGACATATCTGCTTTCCGATACTCCGAGGAGAAGACAGCTTGCCTCGGATCTTGTTGCGGCTGTTACCGCCATCGGTGCCGACGGCATCAACTTTGACTTCGAGGGTATCCCCGAGGAAAGCGGAGTGTACTTTGTACAGTTCCTCAGAGAGATATCGGTACTGTGCAGACAGAGCGGCCTGTGCCTTTCCACGGACAACCAGGTCCCCTATGAATTCAACTCGTTCTACAGACTCGACCTTCAGGGACAGTTCGTCGACTACGTCCTGATCATGGGCTACGACGAGCACTATCCTTCAGGCGGAGTTGCGGGAAGCGTCGCAAGTATCGGCTTTGTGCAGAACGGCCTTAACATGACCCTCGCCAAGGTGCCTTCACAGAAGATCATCAACGCCGTGCCCTTCTATACCGTGCTCTGGACCACCAAGGACGGACAGACAAGCGGCCAGTACATAACCCTTGTCAACCAGGCTGATTTCCTTGCAAGAGTCGGACAGACCCCTGTGTGGGATGACGAGACGGCACAGAACTATGTTGAGTGGAGAGAAGGGACGACCCTTTACCAGCTGTGGCTCGAGGACACACAGTCCATCACCGCCAAGCTCAACGTCATGAACACCATGGACCTGGGCGGAGTCGGCGCATGGAGGATCGGATACGGCAATGCCGATGTGTGGAACCTCCTCAGACTCTATACATACGGACAGTAACTGATTGAAAACAGAAGTATACACAATAGAAAATCCGGAGGGACCTCTTTCCGAACGCGACCTGGCGATGATCGCAAGATGCGGGGACATCATTAAGAAGGGCGGACTTGTAGCCTTTCCCACGGAGACGGTCTACGGACTCGGCGGAGATGCTCTTAATCCCGCTTCCGCGGAAAAAATATATGCAGCCAAGGGCAGGCCTTCTGACAACCCTCTCATAGTACATATATGCGAGATACAGGCGATAGAGAAGATCGCACAGGATATACCTGAAGAGGCCCGGATACTTGCGGAAAGATTCTGGCCCGGCCCCCTTACCATGATACTCAGGGCCAGGGATATAGTGCCCCGCAAGACTACCGGCGGACTTGATACCGTTGCGGTGAGGATGCCAAGCGATGTTACGGCAAGAGAGTTCATAAAGGCATCCGGCGGATATATCGCTGCGCCAAGCGCCAATATCTCGGGAAAGCCCAGCCCCACAACGGCCGGATATGTCCTTGAGGATATGGACGGAAGGATCGATGCCGTGATAGACGGAGGAGCAGGGGCCATAGGACTCGAGTCCACCATCGTTGACCTTGCAGGGGACAGGATACAGGTACTGCGCCCCGGATATATCACTGATCACATGCTCTCGGAAGCACTTGGCATAAACGTCGGAACGGATCCCGCACTGCTTGATCCGAACTGTAAGGAAAGGCCCAAGGCTCCCGGAATGCGCTACAGACACTATGCTCCAAAGGGCGAGGTGATCCCCGTAAGGGGCAGCGCGGACAGAGTTTTTACCTATATAACGGAAGGCCTTGCAAAGGCAAAGCTTGAAGGCAGGAAGACAGGAGTATTCTGCAGCGCGGATAATGCGGACAGATATGACGCGGATGTCGTAAGAAGCGCAGGCGCCCTGGATGATGCGGAAGCTGCGGCACATGTCTTCTACACAACACTTAGAGATATGGATGATGAGGATGTGGACATCATCTATGTTGAAAATTTTACGGACCTGGGATTTGGTGAGGCACTGTGGAACAGGCTCCTTAAGTCCGCGGGCTCGAAATGGGAGGAAGCGTAAATGAAGATATCAATAGGCTGTGATCACGGCGGGTATGCTCTCAAGGAGCGCCTCAAGAAGTATCTCGAAGAAAAGGGACATGAAGTCCAGGATGTGGGAACATTTTCCGAGGACAGCTGCGACTATCCCAAGTTCGCAAGAGCTGCTGCAGAGCTTGTGGCTTCAGGTCAGTGCGAGAAGGGTATCGTGGTATGCACCACCGGTATCGGCGTGAGCATCACTGCCAATAAGGTAAAGGGAATCAGATGTGCTCTCTGCTCGGATCCCTTAAGCGCTAAGATGACAAGACTCCACAACGACGCCAACATGCTTTCCCTCGGCGCAGGGATCGTAGGACCTCTTCTTGCAGAGGCCATCACCGATGCCTTTATTGACACCGAGTTCTCCGGAGCGCAGCGCCATGCAAGACGTATCAGACAGATCGAAGGCGGGGATATCGAATGAGGATCCCGGCGAAAAGCGCTAGTGAATGACGAAAACGGCTGAACGCAAACGCTGCAGCCGCATATCATATCGATCAAATATGGCAGGATATTCAAGGAGGAATGGTATGGGTAAAGTAGTTGTAATGGATCACCCGCTGATCAGACACAAGATCGGCTTTATCAGGAGAAAAGAAACAGGAACCAAGGAGTTCCGTGAGACCATAGGCGAGATAGCAATGCTCATGTGCTATGAGGCTACAAGAGACTTAAGACTTGAGGATGTGGAGATAGAGACTCCCATCTGCAAGACCACTGTCAAGCAGCTCGCCGGCAAGAAGCTTGCGGTCATCCCCATCCTCAGGGCAGGACTGGGAATGGTGGACGGAATGCTCAGCATGATCCCCACCGCCAAGGTCGGACACATCGGACTTTACAGAGATCCCGATACCTCCAAGCCCGTTGAGTACTATTGCAAGATACCCGCAGACTGTGCCGAGAGAGAGATCTTCGTGGTGGATCCCATGCTGGCAACAGGCGGCTCCGCAGTCGAGGCTATATCCATGCTCAAGATGAGAGGCTGCAAGAACATCCACTTCCTCTGCATCATCGCAGCACCCAAGGGGATCGAGGTCCTTAAGGAGGCTCACCCCGACGTTGACATATTCATCGGTTCCGTAGACGAGAAGCTCAATGACCACAACTATATCGTGCCCGGTCTCGGCGATGCCGGCGACAGGATATTCGGTACCAAATAATGGATGATAAGAAAAGAGAAGACTATATAAGCTGGGATGAGTACTTCATGGGAGTTGCCCATCTGTCCGGTTTTCGCAGCAAGGACCCCAATACACAGGTGGGATGCTGCATAGTAAGCCGCGACCACAAGATACTTTCCATGGGATACAACGGACTCCCCAAGGGATGCAGCGACGACGAATTCCCCTGGAGCAGGGAGGGCAATCCCGCTACCAACAAATACGCCTTCGTAACCCACAGCGAGCTCAACGCGATCCTCAACTACAGGGGCGGTTCGCTGGAGGATACCATACTGTACGTGTCACTCTTCCCCTGCAACGAATGTGCCAAGGCCATAATCCAGGCAGGCATCAAGGAGGTCGTCTATCACAGCGACAAGTATGCGGGAACCGACACGAACCTTGCCGCAAAGAGAATGTTCGATGCTGCGGGGGTTAAGTATACACAGTATCAGGACACGGGAAGGACCATAAGCATTTCACTGTGACACGTGCAAGACAATGGGCACATCACTATGATGCCCGGCACAAAGCTGACATGCACGTCATGATGTAACGGAACGGCAGATGAGAACCTGCAGGGAATGATGAAAAAGAACGCTCGCAACAAAAGCATAACCAGCAGGCTTGGCCGGAGAAATGCGCTCAGCATATCCCTCACCGGTCTGCTCACTGCTGCCATGATCGTGGTGCTTGTCCAGATCCCTCATCTGCCCGCGGAGGCTACGACCCAGCAGCAGATAGACCAGGCACAGCAGGAAAAAGAACAGCTGGAGCAGCAGCAGAACGCCAATGAAAATGCCCTGGACTTACTCCAGACAGAGCAGAGCGAGCTCCAGGTAAGAGTCGGCGAGCTCAACTCGCAGCTCGAAGAGATCGGAGACAACCTGGCAGACCTGGAGGTCCGCATGACCGACAAGCAGGCTGAGATCGAAGCCACAAGGATCGCCCTCGAAGAGGCAATCGCAACCGAGGAGTGGCAGTACCAGTGCATGGTCATCAGAGTCAGGGACATGTACGAAAGAGGGGACCAGGATTACCTTACCGCGATCCTCAGCGCCAAGTCCCTATCGGAACTTCTGACAGCGGCTGACTTTTTCGAGAAGATAGAAAGCTACGACCAGAAAAAGCTCCAGGAATTCAAGGAAAACAGGGCATACATAGAGGAACAGAAGGCGCGCCTTGAAATGGAAGAGGCAGAGCTTGAGAACCTTCAGGAGCAGACAAGAGCCGAACAGGAGAAGGTGAGCGGGATCATCTCTGAGACCAGGACGGTCATCGGACAGTATTCCGACCAGATAGAAGCTGCAGAGGCTGCTGCGGCGGCATATGAAGCAGCCATTGCAGCCAAGGAAGCGGACATCGCATACCTTAAGCAGAAGCTTGCCGAGGAACAGGCTCTTTCGAGAGCGGCGGCAGCAGGCGTATGGAGAGACATCTCCCAGGTTACATTCGATGAAGGCGACAGATACCTCCTTGCAAACCTCATCTACTGCGAGGCGGGAGGCGAACCATATGAAGGACAGGTTGCCGTGGGAGCGGTTGTCATCAACAGACTCCTGAGCAACAGATATCCCGACACCATTGCAGGCGTCATCTATGCAAGGGGACAGTTTTCACCCGTCGGAAGCGGCAGATATGCCATAGCCCTTGCGGAAAACAGGGCAACATCCAGCTGCTACCAGGCCGCGGATGCCGCAATGTCCGGTGTCACCAATGTGGGAACATGTGTCTATTTCAGGACTCCCATCGAGGGACTTACGGGGATCCAGATAGGACATCATATATTCTACTGATCACAAGCCATATGACAGAGCAGCGGCAGCTGCCTGGCTTACGCCGGAGAACGGGCCTTTAGCGTTCATCCCGGCACAGGGGGTAAGCTTACATGAGACTTGACAGAAAAAACGAGAACAGGTTATCGGTAAATCCGGTAATGGTGTCCGCCCTCATCAGAAAGGACGGTACCATAACCAGCGCCGGCGAGTGGCATTACACCTTTGTAGGCAAGAACTCGGGGCTTCCTTTTTATGATTTCCTGCCTCTTGCTGACGGCAATCTGCTGGCAGCCACCATACAGAAGACCCTTTCGGATCCGGGGTATCCGGACATGCCGAAGGGCGAAGTGCTCCTGGAACTGATCACGGATCTGGATAACCGTGAAGGCAATACATATTCCGGCGTATATCTGTGCCTTGTGGCAACGGATGATACGGAAAACGGAGAGCCTCTTGCAAGGATATATTATTCGGATCTTGCGGGAGTATCCGGCACCATAGAAAGATATACCTACAACATGGCCAAGTACCGCTACTTCATGTCCATGCGGAATGATATATTTTTCGAGTACAATACCGATACCGGGAATTTTACACTGTATAAGTATTTTAACGGGAACTGTTTCAAGATAGCAGACATGGATCTGGACGAATACATCTCCGGGATACAGGAGAGGCACATCGGTGACAACCACGCATACCGCGGTGAGATGGAACAGATCGTTTCTTATCTTAAGAATAAAGAACGCAACTTCTCCATGAATGTCCAGTACTCGCTCCCCGGCGGGGAAAAGAGATCGGCCAAGCTCATGGGAGGAGTCGTCCCCAGATACGACAACATCGTCGCCGGCATCTATTCATCCAATAACCGTGCAAGCGACGAGCCCTACTACATGACAGCCGGAGCAAGGGATCCGGGCACCGGACTTCTCAATAAGAGAGCCGTGACGGAATACATCATCGACATGCTGCCGACGCTTTCTGACAAGACTGCGTGGCTGATCATGATCGATATTGACGATTTTAAGAACGTGAACGATAATTTCGGACACGCATTCGGCGATGAAGTGATATCATATGTAGCGGATTCACTTATGTCAGTTATGGATGCGAGAGGCTTTGTGGGAAGGTTCGGCGGAGATGAGTTCATGGTATTCGTCTACGGAGTGCCCACCAGGGAAGCGCTCAAGAACATGCTCAAGGCCCTTCACAAGAAGATAGCCCTTAAGTATGACGGCAAGTTCAGGCTGACGCTTTCCGAGGGAGTAAGCCAGTATCCCGTTGACGGAAAAGAGATAGATACTCTTTTTGCGAAAGCTGACAAGGCCCTCTACATTGCCAAGGAAAAGGGCAAGAACCGCCACATCATCTACGATGAGAAGCTCCACGGCGGCATCGAGGGTGACCATATGGAGAGCCAGGCTGTCTCCTATGCCATCTCCAGGGACAAGAAGAGAGAGTTCATTACATCCCTGGTGCTGGGATTGTCCCAGAAGGGTATAGAATACCTTGTAAGGAACAGGAATCTGCAGCGCGATATCAGGACTGTATTTGACCTGGACGGATTCTCCGTGATCGGTGAACAGGGAATGGAAGCACTGCTTACCGAGGGAAAATATGTCCTTGAGGATTTTCATCCGGATGAGATGGTGACATTTGACTTTACCGGATTTACCCATATGGGAGGCGACGATCATACATACGTGCTCAATAATGTTGAGACCATAAGGGACAGCAATCCCATGATGTATGAGAGGCTTAAGAAGTTCGAGATATCCGCGTGCGTTGTGTGCGCCACATTTTCCGGCGATACGCCCCGTGCCATAGTAAGCTTTGACGTGTTCAACAGGATACGCAAGTGGTCGCAGTCGGATATCGATATGATGAGTATTTTGGGAAATCTTGCGGGAGCTCTCCTTATGGAGAAGGAAAACCGCTGATATAGGGAAAGGAACGGTTATGAAGATTTTACACTTGGCGGATGCTCACCTTGATTCCAAGATGGAATCAAAGCTGGACAAATCTAAAGCGGCAGCCAGAAGGGACGAGATGATCGATACCTTCTGCAGCATTGCCGACTATGCCGATGAAAACGGTGTTACGGCCGTGATCATCGCGGGAGATCTTTTCGACTCGAAGAATTCGAGGGTCGGAGCTGTTAACAGGGTAAAGGCTGCGTTCGAGAGTCATCCGAAAGTTGTATTCTACTACCTGAAGGGCAATCATGACGAAGCGGGATATTTCGAGGGCGATGACAGGCCCATGAACCTCAAGGTCTTCGAAAAGCCCGGCGTTGAGACCTGCACTCTCAAGACCTCAAACGGAAAGAGCATCGCCGTTACGGCGGTGGTTCCCTATGAAGACGGGTTCGACAAGGCATATACCGAACTGAACCTGTCGTTCGATGCCATGAACATCGTGGTAATGCACGGAAGCGCCGATAAGTATAAGGCCAGGGATAAGGCTGAGAACATTGACCTTTCAAGGCTTAAGAACAGGAATATCGATTATCTTGCTCTTGGCCATTATCATTCCTATGTACAGGGTGAGCTTCCTTCCAGAGGAAAATACTGCTACAGCGGATGCATGGAAGGAAGGGGCTTCGATGAGCTCGGTGAGAAGGGCTTCGTCCTCATCGACATCAATGAAGACGACCTTTCATACGAGACCGTGTTCGTACCCTACGCTAAGAGGAATGTATATGAGATAAAGGCGGACATCTCTGAGTGCATGACCACACCTGAGATCGACAAGGCTGTAGCGGATGCCATAAAGGCCACCTCCGCAACCAGCGATGACCTGGTCAGAATAATACTTACGGGGGAGACTGATGTGAATATCGAGAAGGATGTAGAGCATGTATCACGCCAGATGACTGACAGATTCTACTATGCAGAGGTCAAGGACCAGAGCAGCGTAGAGATCGATTATGACGAGTATCTTCATGAAGCATCCCTTAAGGGTGAGCTTGTAAGAATGCTTCAGTCCGAGGAAGGTCTTGACGAAGAGGAAAGAGCCCGTATAGTAAGATGCGCTATACAGGCACTTAAAGGGGAGGATATCAGCTTATGAGACTCGTTTCATGTCATGTAGAGAACTTCGGCAAGCTCAGCGGGGTGGATAAGGAATTCAAGGAAGGACTCAATATTTTCCTTGAAGATAACGGAAGCGGTAAGTCCACACTCGCAGGATTCGTAAAGGTAATGTTCTATGGTTTTTCCGGGGAAAAATCAAGGAGCGACATAGAGAATGAGAGAAAGTTCTACAAGCCCTGGCAGGGCGGCGTATACGGCGGAAACCTCACCTTCGAGAAGGACGGCGTAAAGTACTGCATCTACAGGACCTTCGGTTCCAAGGAATCCGAGGATGTGTTCAAGGTAATGAACGTGGAACAGGGAATGGCCAATCACGATTTCGACCCCGTTCCCGGAATCGCGCTCTTCGGAATAGATGCGGATTCTTTTGAAAGAACCGCATTCGTATCACAGCAGGACTGCGCAACAAGCGTGACCAGCGACATCAGCGCAAGGATAGGCGGAGTGTCGGAGCGCGACGATGACATGAAGAACTTCCAGGCAGCCGATGAGAAGCTGAAGAAAGAATGCGACAGACTCACACCCGACAGGGCTACAGGTCTTATCAATAAAGAGGAGACAGAGCTTTCCAGGTTAAAGGATCTCTTCAGAAACATCGATTCACAGAGAAGCCTTATAAGTGACCTGGGAGACAAGGTCGATGAGTCGGCAGCCAAGGTGGGAAGCTATGATGCAAGACAGAATTCCCTCCGCGGAAGACTTGAGGCGCTGAGAAGATATCTCGATCTTAAGTCACAGAAGGAAAATTACGAGAACCTCAAGTCACAGAAGGAAAAGGCTGATGAGGATCTCCGTACCGCAAAGAGCTACTTCGAGGGTATCATTCCCGATGAAGAGACCGCCGAGAAGATCATGAAGGATGCCGAGGCTCTCAGGGAAGATGAGAAGGAGCTGGCATCTTACGAGCTTACTCCCGCAGAGGCTGAGAGATACGAGGAGGAGACGAAGAAGTTCGCCAAGTCCATCCCTTCATCCAAGGCAATCGATAACCTGATCAGGCGCTGGAATGAGATACAGGATCTTAAGGATGACCTTCCCGACAGAAGAGAAGAGGCAGAAGCAATCAAAAATGCGGCTCTTGAGGCACAGCGTGAGCTCTTCAAACCCTTCCTCATCCTTGCAATAGCAGGCGGCGTGGTACTCCTCGTTGCTATAATCCTCGGGATCGTGCTTCATCCCGCGCTCTTTGCACTGGCCATACTCGGTATAGGTGCGGTGGTATACGGATTCATCATCAAGAAAAAGCACGACGATGAGACGAGGACAAGCGGTGAAGGAAGCGTACGCAGATACAATGAGCTCATGGCTCAGATCTCCGAGGATGAAGAGCTGGTCGAAGAGACCGAGATGGATGCAGAGGATCTCCTTGGAACCGTCGGTATCCAGCTTGTAGGAAGATCTGCAATGAGTGACCTTATGGGACTTCGCAACCAGGTCAAGGAATACGAGGCACTTGGCGAGAAGAAGAAGCATCATGCGGATAAGATCAAGGAGCTCGACTTCGACAACAGACTCCAGGCAGTCAAGGACTATGTCAAGAAGAGCGCCATCATGGGAACCAAGGCTTCATCGATCCCTGAGGCTACCGCTGCAGAGATCTGTGTGCCGGTCAATGAGATCGCTACCAGAGTAGAGCAGATCGGACTGAGAAAGAACGACGCAGACATCGCTGCCAAGAAGGTCAGCGTATATGAGATCGATCACGACGTCACCCAGTATGCGGGACTTACAAGACCCGAGGATGAAGTGGTCACCGTATTCGACCTTGAAGAGGCTCTGAACAAGAGCGAGCTTGCACAGAAGGATGACGAGAAGGAACTCGAATCCTACAAGAGAGAACTCACAGAGGCTGAAGAGACCTACAGCGCAATGGAGAATGCAAGCGAAGAGTACGAAAGCAGGAGCGAGAAGCTCGATGAGATGAAGCTCAGATACGAGACCATCAGGAAGACAAGAGAGTATCTCGCAGCTGCAAGAGACAGCTTCAACACCAGATATATCAAGGACATCCAGGCATCCTTCGACAAGTATTATGCAATGCTTGCAGGCGATGAGAAGAAGTTCACCATCGATGCCAACCTGAACGTAACATACCTCGAGCAGGGAGCACCCAGAGTGCCCGATACCCTTTCCGAAGGCTATCAGGATCTCGTCGGACTCTGCAGAAGAGTTGCCATGGCAGATGCGATGTACAATGCGGAGAAGCCCTTCCTCGTACTTGACGATCCCTTCGTGAACCTCGACGACAGAAAGCTCAAGGGCGCCGCAGAGTTCATCAAGAAGATCTCCGAAGAATACCAGGTTCTCTACTTCACCTGCCAGACAGCAAGGGAGTTTAACTAGTGAACTAAGAATCCGCCCCTTTTTTAGAATAATATCTTGTCAGTGATGGCAAAATAAATTATTATCTATACAAGGAAAGTACCCACTCCTTAGTGGATGCCATCCCAAGAGTGTTCATCTGCTCTGGAAGAGCAGCGCCTCTCTCGTGTGTCAGACGAGAGAGGCATTTTTATTTGCGCTTATTTCTCTTATCGAGAAAGTTCAGCAGTGCTATTAACAGCATGCCGAGTGATATCAGTGCACTGATCACTCCCAGCACAACCATAAAGGTTTCGTAGACTGTCATATTCACCACCTCCCTTCCATATGTATTCCGGTAAGCCGGTCATCTGGCTTGGGAGGCTGCCACCTCGTCATGGGTACTTTCCACACGGATAAACCGTGTAATAGATAACTTATATGAAAAGCCGGAAAAAAATCAATTGGCAAAATTGAACATCAAAATTGCGACACGAGTGTCATAAACGAAGAGTTACATAGAAGAATTCCTGGATAAAGGGATTGTGCAATTTGATTTAAGTGCAAAATCATGGAAAATTATTTTATTTTCCGGACCGGCGTCGTATGATACAGATACAGGTTGCTAGCCGATTATCTGCTTGCACACAGAGCGGAGGTGGTAGATATGGTACTTACTGAATTTGATGAGGAAGTATTCAGAAACGGAATGAAGCAGGAAGGCTTTCAGGAAGGCTTTGAAAAGGGAATCTCACAAGGACAATCGTCGCTTGCTGATGCCATCAAAAGGCTGCATTTGGGAGAGTCGGCTGAAGATCTTATAAAGGCCGGCTTCGATGAGGTAACAGTGAAGCTGGCTATTGAATGTAAGTAAGGCAGTGAACAAAGGGATCGGCCACCTTTTTCACTAAGCCTGGTTAAATACACAGAGCGCAGTCAGGTACTCATAAAAGAAAAGAGCCTCTCCCGGCAGTGAACGAAAGGACGATCCCTTCGTTCACCGGCAGACGGGAGTGGCATTTTTATTTGCTTATAATTCCCTGGAATCCAGATATTCGCACAGGGTGTCGAACTTGTCGCGGTCAATGAGGGTCAGCAGAGCGTCGAGGCGCCGCATGCACATGGCGGTCTGCTCCTGGGTGATGAGTCCCTGCTCCAGTGCGTCTGCCAGCTCGTCCAGATCCATTACCTTCATCCTCCCGGAGGGATAGATGATGACATCAGCCAGAAGGTCCGTGACCGTGAGCTCTCCCGTGTCATGATCCATGTGATAATCCACAATGTCGCAGTACCAGTAGAGAAGCGAACCGTCATCGCGGTAGAACTTGCTTACCTTGATCCCCTTTTCGAAGATATATGCACTGGCACCGTGGCTGAACTCCGTCTTGGGATTCAGTGTTTTCCACTTTGTGATCAGTACATTGGCGTCGTGGTAAATGATCTCGTCATCCTTGAGCAGGATGCATTCGGAAGGTATGATGCGCTTTCGATACAGTTTCACGATATCCATGAGATCCTCCTTGAGAGCCTTTGCAAGTTGTGGAATTTATGAGCGTATAATAGCATAAATTGCCCCCTGAATAATAGACTTTTCAGTCTTTTTGAAGTATAATCCATGTATTGTGAAGAAAAAACAGGACCGCAAAGTCATACGTGCCCTGTCCATGATCACACAGTTCACGTTATTCCTTCTCGTGCCCATTTTGGGGCTTGGCGGAGCGGGACTGCTTCTGGACAGAAAGCTTGGAACCAGGTGGATAGCGATAGTGCTGTTCTTTATGGGTGCGGTCTCGGGATTTGTCAATGTGTACCGATTCGCCATGACCATCATACAGGGCGATGACGCTGCCAAAGAGCCGGATGAGCCTGAAAGCGTTTCTGAGAAAAAGGAATAGGACACTTTTGGAGCTGGAGACAGGGATCGTAACCTTCGGCATCATCGGACTTCCCATCACGGCGGCGGTTGCGGCAGGAGTTAAGACTGATGTGCTCTGGACCTGCTTTTCATGGGCCTTCGGAATACTCACTGCGATGGTTTCTGCTCTGGACATGTACAACACCCTGGACAAGGCACTGGACCTTCCTGAGAACGATGCAAGACGCAGGATCTATTTCGGATATCTCAAGAGATACGTCATACTCGGAGTGCTCATCGCGATGTTCTGTATCGCGGAGAAGCTGAATCCCATCGTATTCTTCATAGCATACATGATGCTCAAGACAGGAGCTTACCTTCAGCCCCTCACACATAAAGCCTACAATGCGTACTTTGGCGAGAAGGACCCGGAGCCTCTAAGCCAGGAAGAGTACGATGCGCTCCACCCGGAACTGGTGCCGGAGAGTGAGAAAAACACCGGGAAGGGTGCCTGAAAAGACAACTGTCACCACTTTATTTTTATAAACTTTAGATCACCCGGATGATCGGATATACGGAGGTTAAGGAATTTGGGATACGGATTACTGCTTTCTGCAGATAATATCGATTTCATGGTCCATGGATTGGCCGACTATTCATTCTTCGGACATAAGGTATACATTACCAATACCCACGTCAGCATTCTGATAGTCATGCTCATTCTCATGGTTTTCTCCGTGATCGCGGGCAACGGCTTCAAGAAGGCTCTCCGCGAAGAGAAGTTCGCACCCGCAAGCGGCTTCATGAACGGCGTCGAGCTTCTTGTGGAGTTCCTCATGAATACCGTCAAGGGCGGCATGGGAAAGGGAGCTCCCATCTTCTTCAACTACATCGCAACGCTTTTCTGCTTCATACTGCTTTCCAACATTTCGGGTCTCCTCGGTCTCAGACCTCCCACGGCTGACTACGGCGTGACCCTTCCCCTTGCTCTTATCACATTTACCATCATCCACTACAGCGAGGTCAGATACAACAAGCCTGCACAGCTCTGGAAGGACAAGTGCTCACCCCTTCCTCCCTGGCTTCCCATCTGGCTTCCCATCAACATAATCTCGGACATCGCAGTGCCCATCTCACTATCCTTGCGTCTCTTTGCAAACGTGCTCTCCGGAACCGTTATGATGGCACTGATCTACGGACTGCTCGGCTGGATCGCAACAGGCTGGCCCGCAGCACTCCACGTATACTTCGACCTTTTCTCGGGCGCCATACAGACATACGTATTCTGCATGCTGACCATGACCTACATCGCAAGCGCGAGGGGAGAGAATTGATAACGGCATCTGCCGCAGGCACGGGCCTGAAAAGTTTATAAAAATTTTATGGTGCCTGGCACCGTAAAAAAATTTAATGGTGCCTGACACCATTAAACATAGATATGGTTTTAACGGAGGAAAATAATATGGAATTCAATCAGAACTTTATCTTCGGATGTTCCGCAATAGGTGCAGGCCTTGCGGTTATCGCAGGTATCGGACCCGGTGTCGGCCAGGGTATCGCTGCAGGACACGGTGCTGCTGCCGTAGGACGTAACCCCGGAGCAAAGGGTGACATCATGTCCACCATGCTTCTCGGACAGGCAGTCGCAGAGACCACCGGTCTTTACGGACTTCTTGTTGCAATGCTCCTCATGTTCGTTAAGCCTTTCGTATGATCAACGCTTGATACGGAAGACACTGATCATTATTAGAAAGGAGTGGGGAGTATGCTACTACTCACAGAAGGAATGCAGCCCAGACTCTTCGGACTGGATTTCCAGCTCATCGCCGATTCCTGTCTGATGATCATCGCCATATTCGTTCTCTTTCTCTTTATGAGCTATTTTCTCTGGAACCCTGCCAAGAAGTATCTGGAGGCCAGGAAGAAGCATATCGAGGATGAACTTGCAAGAGCGGCAGCCGATGAGAAGAAAGCCGCAGAGCTCAGGGAAGAATACGAAGCCAGGATGAAGCAGGCAGATCAGGAGGCTGAGAAGGTGCTTGCCGATGCGCACAAGCGCGGCATCGAGAATGAGAAGCAGATCGTTAAGCGCGCTCATGAAGAAGCCGACAGGATCGTCGAGCATGCATCGAGAGAAGCTGAGCTTGAAAAACAGAAAGTGGCTGATGATGTCAAGAAGGAGATGGTCGTACTCGCATCCATGATCGCGGGCAAGGTCGTCTCAGCATCTATAGATACGAAAGTGCAGGACAAACTCGTCGACGACGCACTGAAGGAAATAGGTGAAAGCACATGGCAAAATTAGTATCCGGTGTATACGGAGAGGCACTCTATGAGACTGCCGTAAGCTCCGGTTCATCAGATGAGATCTACAGCGAGGTGCAGGCTGTCAGGGATATCCTTGATGCCAACCCGGATTTCGGAAAACTGATGCTCCATCCTTCCGTACCCAAGGAGGAAAAGAAGCAGATAGTTGACAAGACATTCCGCGGCAGGGTATCGGATGAACTTACAGGCTTTCTTATCACTGTTGTAGACAAGGAACGTTTCAAAGAACTGGACTCCATATTTGATTATTTTACCGACCGTGTCAAAGCGGACCGCGGGATAGGTGTGGTGTATATCACATCCCCCATGCCGCTTGATGATAAAGCGAGACTGGCGGTGGAGTCGAGGATCCTTGAGACCACTGACTTCATGACACTGGAGACACATTACATCGTGGATCCTTCCATCATTGGAGGAATAGTCATCAGGATCGGAGACCGCGTGGCGGATGCATCCGTCAGGACCAGACTCGATGATCTTACTTCCAGGCTTTTAGACATCCAGCTGGGATGACAAGACCGGAAAGAGAGGAAATACTAAGGCATGAATTTGAAACCCGAAGAAATCAGTTCCGTTATCAAAGAGCAGATCAAGCGCTATGCCACGACTCTTGAAGTTGCGGACGTGGGCACTGTTATCCAGGTGGCCGACGGAATTGCCAGAGTGCACGGCCTCGAAAAGGCCATGCAGGGCGAGCTGCTCGAGTTCCCCGGTGGAGTCTACGGAATGGTCCTCAACCTTGAGGAAGACAACGTAGGTGCCGTTCTGCTCGGTTCATCCAGAAATATAAGCGAGGGCGATACCGTCAAGACAACAGGCAAGGTTGTGGAGGTTCCCGTTGGCGATGCTCTTCTTGGAAGAGTCGTCAATTCCCTTGGCCAGCCCATCGAAGGCAAGGGACCCATCCAGACCAGCAAATACCGCCGCATCGAGAGAGTTGCAAGCGGCGTCATCACCAGAAAGAGCGTCGATACCCCTCTACAGACAGGTATCAAGGCT
>CACWJQ010000046.1 GCA_902761225.1 uncultured Lachnospiraceae bacterium
GGTCTGTCAACACATCCCAGATGAGATATGGAATCCTCTGAAAGAACTGCCACATCGTATGAAGTGATGAGGTCAGGAATGCCGTGATTTATCTCGGGATCCACATGATAGGGACGGCCGGCCAGGACGATACCGTGCTTGCCGGTCCTTCTGATATATTCAAGAGCCTTGTCACCTTCTTTTCTCACATCATCACGGGTCTTTGCGAGCTCATCCCATGCTGCGCTTACAGCATCATCGATATCACGGGAAGGGATGGTGTCGAATTCTTTTTTCAGCGCATAGCTGATGGTCTCCTTTGATGAAAAGTTCATGAAAGGATTCCTGAAGACAACCTTTCCGGTAGTGATGGACTCCACATTGTTCTTAATGTTTTCGGAATACGATGTGACTATCGGGCAGTTGTAGTGGTTGCCTGCTTCCTCGAATTCCTTCCTCTCATAGAAAAGAGCGGGATAGAAGATGAAATCGACATTCTGACCGATAAGCCATTCTATATGTCCGTGGGATATCTTGGCAGGATAGCACTCTGACTCGGAAGGGATGGATTCGATACCAAGCTCATAAATGGCTCTTGTTGAAGCGGGTGAAAGTACTACTCTGTAGCCCAGCTTTGTAAAGAATGTGAACCAGAATGGATAGTCCTCATACATATTGAGGACTCTTGGTATACCAACAGTGCCTCTGGGAGCTTCATTGAGTTCCAAAGGAGTGTAATCAAATACTCTTTTTAACTTGTAGTCATAGAGGTTGGGAACACCGGTCTTGTTCTTGACTCCGCCGATACCTCTTTCGCATCTGTTTCCTGAGATAAACTGTCTTCCGCCTGTGAAGCGATTGATGGTAAGCCTGCAGGCATTGGTACATCCCTTGCATTTGGTCATGGATGTGGTGAACTCGAGATTGATGATGTCATCAAGGGAGAGCATTGTCGATTCATACCCATCTTCAAAACGGTCCCTTGCAATGAGAGCAGCACCGAATGCACCCATGATGCCTGCGATGTCGGGGCGGATTGCCTTGCAGCCTGCGATATTTTCGAATGCCCTTAGAACGGCATCGTTATAGAAGGTGCCGCCTTGAACCACGATATTCTGGCCGAGTTCAGATGCATCCGCAACCTTGATGACCTTAAAGAGTGCATTCTTGATGACTGAATATGCAAGTCCCGCAGATATATCGGCCACTGAGGCTCCTTCCTTCTGGGCCTGTTTAACCTTGGAATTCATGAATACCGTACATCTTGTTCCCAGGTCTATCGGGTGAGGAGCAAAGAGTGCTTCCCTGGCAAAATCCACTACCGAATAATCAAGGGATTTGGCGAAGGTCTCGATAAACGAGCCGCAGCCTGATGAACATGCTTCGTTGAGCTGGACGGAATCTACGGTATTATTCTTGATCTTGATACATTTCATATCCTGGCCGCCGATATCGAGTATACAGTCGACCTTGGGATCGAAGAATGCCGCAGCGGTATAGTGTGCAACGGTCTCCACCTCACCGTCATCAAGAAGGAAGGCCGATTTAAGGAGTGCTTCTCCGTATCCGGTGGAACAGGATCTTGCTATACGTGCGCCGTCCGGGAGTTTTTCCTTTATCTCTGTTATGGATCTGATGGCAGTCTTTAAGGGGCTTCCGTCGTTGCCTGAATAGAATGAGTAGACAAGATTGCCCTCGGTATCAACGAGAGCTATCTTGGTGGTGGTGGATCCTGCGTCTATTCCAAGGAAAAGATCACCTTTTGCCGAGGAGAGATCACTCTTGATGACACGGGATTTCTCATGCCTTTCGGTAAATTCATCATAGTCTGCACGGCCTTTGAAAAGAGGCTCCATTCTGGCAACCTCGAATTCCATCTTTATGGGAGCGGAGAGCTTTCCCACCATCTCCTCTAAGCTGTAGGAAATCTTTCCTTCGGTGCACAGAGCTGAGCCTATTGCGGCAAAAAGATGGGAATTATCCGTATTCATGATGTGCTCGTCATCGAGCTTCAGGGTACGGATAAATGCTTTCTTGAGTTCGGGAAGGAAGTGCAGTGGACCCCCGAGGAATGCGACGTGTCCTCTGATGGGTTTTCCGCATGCAAGTCCGGAAATGGTCTGGTTGACAACAGCCTGGAATATTGAAGCTGCAAGATCTTCCTTGGTAGCCCCCTCATTGATAAGAGGCTGGATATCGGTCTTTGCAAAAACTCCGCAGCGGGCTGCTATGGTGTAAAGAGACTTATAGTTTTCGGCATATTTATTAAGCCCCGCAGCATCTGTCTGAAGCAGGGATGCCATCTGGTCTATAAAGGATCCCGTTCCTCCGGCGCATATGCCGTTCATTCTCTGTTCGGCATTTCCGTCCTCAAAATAGATGATCTTGGCATCTTCACCGCCCAGCTCTATGGCCACATCCGTGCCGGGACATATCTCGCGTAAGGATGTGGAGACCGCTATGACTTCCTGTGTGAAGGGTATACCCAGATGCTTTGCAAGGGTCAGTCCGCCGGAACCTGTGATCATGGGGTAAATGGTCCTGTTCCCCAGCTTTTTATAAGCATCCGAAAGAAGATCGCTGAGTGTCTCCCTTATCCTTGCAAAATGTCTCTTGTAATCAGAAAAGAGTATCCTGCCATCTTCGTCCAGAAAAGCCACCTTTACGGTGGTGGAGCCTATGTCTATACCGAGCCTTGCACTGCCTGCGGTAGAGTTATTGTTGTTTAATGCTTCTGCCATTTGAAAACCTCAGATCCGGAAATATTATTTCTTAATAAATGTAAAAAAATGCATACCTTGACAATTATAGTGGGAAGTTGCCTTAAAAGCAACTGTTTATGAGCTATTAAGATTTGTTTAACCCAAACCTGTCCGCCTTGTTTTGGAAGGGTAAAAATGGTAAACTTATACAAGATTTTTGGTTTTTTTAAGGAGATTTTTATCTTGAGTAATTTTGAAAACAGATTTCGCAAGTATGTCGTTCCGAACCTGACCATGTGGCTGATAATCGGATATGCCATAGGATATGTCATACAGATGGTCAACGACTCGTTTTTATATTATCTGGCTCTTGACCCATATAAGATCCTTCACGGACAGGTCTGGAGACTGGTCACATGGCTGATAATCCCGCCGAACGAAAATAATATCCTTTTTGTGCTGCTTATGCTGTTTTGCTGTTATTCCATAGGCACGATCCTGGAGAGGACATGGGGAACCTACAGGTACAACCTGTTTATTTTCACCGGTGTGTTTCTCACGATACTGTTTTCCTTCGCCTATCTTGCTTTTCTGTATCTGACGGAAGGAACTGCGGTTGTTGATATGTACGAACAGGCCGGGTATATGCTCAGCGGCTATGTCTGGTTTGCCTTCAGTACATACTATATCAACATGTCCATCTATCTGGTCTTTGCAATGACATACCCCAATGATGTTGTAAGGCTGTATTTTCTCATCCCCATCAAGATGAAATGGCTGGGGATCGCCGACGTTATCTACATGGCGTATATGCTCATAGTTGGAGGACCCTACACCAGATTTGCGGTACTCGCGGCAGTGGTAAACTGTCTGATCTTCTATCTGGCCAATATCAAGGGAATAGCGTTATCTCCCAAGCAGATAAAGAGGCATAACCAGTTCAACAGGAGCTACCGTGCGGGGCAGAATGCGGGATATAAGCAGCAGGGATTCCAGGCCGGTGGACAGACCCAGAAGATGGCAAGACATAAATGTGCAATCTGCGGGAAGACCGATCTTACCGATCCCGATATGACCTTCAGGTACTGCTCAAAATGTAACGGCAATTATGAATACTGCCAGGTTCACCTGTTCCAGCACTCCCATGTAAGATAAATGTATGGATGCAGGCATCATCTGCGTATTCTCTGCACAGTCTGACCGCCATCTGCGGTCCGGTCATAACAGTAAACAGGATCATAAAATGGATAGAGAAGTACTTTTTGGAAAAACACTTGAGGAATTAAGGCGAAAAGCTGCTCTGCAGGGCGGTTTTATTGATAAGAACGATATACTTGACGCTCTTAAGCCTCTTGAGCTTGATGAGGAAAAGACCGGAATGGTCTTCGATTATCTGAAAGGGCGCGGTATAAGATGGGAGATAGAACTTGCATCGTCCGGTATTTCGGCTTCGGAGATCTCCGACGAAGGCGGAGTGACCCTGTCGGATACGGAGGCTGTTCTTTCGGAATTTGCACTGGATGAAACTGATACCGACTATCTCAGGATGTATCTTGACGAGCTTGAGGAACTTAAGGACTACACTGACGGCGAAAAGAGGGCATTTACCATTTCAGCGATGGCAGGTGATAAGAATGCACAGAATATGCTGGTTGAATGCTATCTGAAGGACATAGCCCAGATGGCCCGCATATATACTGGACAGGGAGTTTATCTCGAAGATCTTATCGGCGAAGGAAATGCAGCTTTGTGCAGGGGCGTGGGTATCCTGGATTCCCAGGAAAAGCCGGAGGACTGTGAAGGATTTCTCATGAAGCTTGCCATGGACTCCATGGAAGAGCTTATAGGAGAAGCTGCCACCGAGGATTCCACATCGGATAAGATCCTTAAGAAGACAAACAGTGTTTATGACAAGGCTATGGAACTGGCCGAGTCCCTGGAGAGAAAGGTCACAGTGAAGGAAGTTGCGGAATTTGCGGGCATCTCCGAGAAGTCCGTAAGGGAAGCAATGGAGATAAGCGGATACAGGATCGAAGTGATCGAGGATGACCGGGCACAATGAAGAAACAGGTATACGAAGATTATAAATACTTCATGCAGGATGCCGGATCATTTTATGTGGGAAGCAGATATACCCTCAAAGAGATAACCCTGTGCGATGATATATTATTTAAATTTCGGAAGGTTGTGGCTGAGAGTATCATCCCATCATTCGATCCCGAGGATAAGCTTGAGACGGTACTGTATTATCTGAAGCCGGATGATTTTGTGCTGCAGGTCTTAAAACAGATGGGAGCCGAGTTAAGGCACAGCATAAAAAAGAAAAAAAAGCATCTCTTCGGAGGTGAAGAAGAGGTCTATTCCACCGAATACATGAAGATCACCGAACTTGCAAAAATGAGTGTCAGCGAGAAGGAAGAGCGGGGGATACTGATACAGGAACTTAAGGGAAGCAAGCTTGCCCTGCTGACCGTATGAAGCAGCTTTAGCCTGCATTAAGCTAGTATAACGTATCTTAAATAACTGGACCAAATGCTTGCCTGCTCACCTGATAGCACGTGCCGAAAAAGCCTCGGCGTAGCCCGCTACGCCTACGTTTTTTGACACGCACTCTCAGGCAAGCATTCGTCGCATTAGGCCAGTTATTTTGCGAACGTTATACTAGTCCCCTGTACATGACGGATTGACAGGTAACGGATAATAACCTCACATCAGCATGTGAAAGGAAGATATAAATATGGAACTTGAACAGCTTAAAAGCTACGAAATACTTGAAAAATACGATCTTAAGGATATTGCATCAACAGGCTACAGAATGGTGCATAAGAAGACGGGTGCCAGGATAGCACTTGTTGTAAATGATGATTCCAATAAGGTGTTCTCGATCGCATTCAGGACACCGCCTGCCGATTCCACCGGTGTGGCCCATATCCTTGAGCATTCCGTTTTGTGCGGATCCAGGGAATTCCAGTTGAAGGATCCCTTTGTTGAACTTGTTAAGGGCTCCCTTAATACATTCCTCAATGCCATGACATATCCGGATAAGACCGTATATCCTGTTGCAAGTACCAATGCATCCGATTTCAGAAATCTGATGCATGTATATCTTGATGCAGTTTTTTATCCCAATGTCTATAAGAACGAGAGCATCTTCCGTCAGGAAGGCTGGCATTATGAATATGATGAGGATGGAAAGCTGATCGTCAACGGAGTCGTATATAACGAGATGAAGGGGGCAAGGTCTTCCGCAGAGGATATCATCTCGGCAGAGTCCATGTTCTCTCTTTTCCCCGATAATTCATACGGTGTTGAGTCAGGCGGGGATCCCGACTATATCCCCACACTTACATACGAACAGTTTCTGGATTTCCACAGGAAGTATTATCACCCTTCCAACAGTTATATCTATCTGTACGGAAACGGCAATATGGCCGAAGACCTTGAGTTTATCGACAGAAAGTATCTTTCGAACTTTGACAGACTGGAGATAGATTCGGAGGTGAAGCTCCAGAAGCCTTTCTCACAGCCTGTGAAGGTTATGAAGAAATGTCCCATAGCCCAGGGAGAAAATGCGGATGACAACACATATTTTTCCGTGAACTTTGCTCTGGACGGTGAGATAGACTGTAAGACCAGACTTGCATTTGACGTGATGGACTATGCGCTTGTATCTCATCCCGGTGCGCCCTTAAGGAAGATCCTCATAGATCAGGGCGTTGTAAGTGATGTTTACTCAAGGTTCGAGACCTCCGTCAGACAGCCCTTCTACAGCATAACCGGCAAGGGGGCTCCCATCGGAATGGAGACCAGGTACGGACAGCTTGTTACAGAGACTATTGAAAGCGTTGCCAGAAAGGGCTTTGATCAGAATGCACTGAGGGCAGCGATAGATTCGGCTGAGTTCAGATACAGAGAGGCCGATTACGGAAGATTTCCCAAGGGATTGATGTACGGTCTTAATATGTACGATACCTGGCTATATGATGATACTAAGGTATTCGATCTTATCGAGGCTGATGATGCATATGATTTTCTCAGAGAAAATGTAGACACAGGATACTTCGAGAAGCTGGCAAGAAAGTTCCTCATCGGCAATAAGCACAAGAGCTATGTCTCTGTACGTCCCACTGAGGGAGAACTCGAGAATAAGGAGGCTGAGCTTCGCAAAAAACTTGATGCCCTTCAGGAGAGACTTACCGAGGCTGAAAAGATCAGCATAGATGCGATAAATGAGGGTCTTGCCAAATTCCGGGATACTCCGGATACGGAAGCTGCCATCAGATCCCTTCCCATGCTTAAGAGAGAGGAACTGACAAGGGAAGCAGAGCCTCTTTGCAATGAGGTCTCCGATGTGGACGGTACTCCCTTTGTATATCACGATGTGGATACGAGGAAGATAGGATATCTGCGCCTTGCTTTTAAGATAGGAGAGGTGGGCTCGGATTATCTTCCCTATGTGGGACTGCTCAGGGATGTACTGAGCATGGTGGACACTAAAGAGCACAGGTATGAGGAATTAAGCCCGCTTATCGATCTCAGCATGGGAGGCTTTTCCATAACTACGGAGACGTATTCTCTGCTTCATAAGCCGGATGAGTACATCCCCACATTCGAGGTCAGGGGCAAATTCTTTAACGAAAGAGCGGATAAGGCTTTTGAACTTATCAAAGAGATCCTGCTACAGTCACGCTTTACCGATATGAAGAGACTGAAGGATATCCTTATAGAGGTAAAGAGCGGACAGCAGTCATCAATGCTCGGCGCAGGTCACGGAGTTGCAGCATCGAGAGCCATGGCATCCGTTTCAAGGATAGGTGCATTCCGTGACAGGATCTCCGGACTTTCATATTACAGATTCGTATCTTCGCTCATAGATTCCTATGAGTCGGAGGCGGGAAATATACAGGAATGTCTTAAGTATGTACTTGGTCTTGTGCTCAGGCCCGAGAACCTGATCGTTGATTTTACCGGTGACAGGTCCATGGCCGATCACTTCAGGGATATGATCGTTCCCTTCAGGGAGCTGCTCTTTACCGAAAGGCACCGTCCCCAGAAGACGTATATCGAGCCTGTCAGAAAGAATGAGGGTCTTACTACATCCGGACAGGTTGTCTATGTGTGCAGGGGCGGAAGATATGACAGGCACGGTCTCGAGTACAATGCGGCTCTTCAGGTTCTGAAAGTTTACCTTGGGTATAACTATCTCTGGGTTAATGTCAGGGTTAAGGGCGGCGCATATGGTGTTATGAACAACTACGGAACAAACGGATGTGCATTTTTTGTTTCATACCGTGACCCCAACCTCACCAAAACCGTCGAAGTATTTGAAGGGGCTGAAAAAGATGTTGCAGCCTTCGATGCAGACGAAAGAGGCATGACTCAGCTGGTCATCGGTGCGGTGAGCGATATGGATATTCCGCTTACTCCGTCAGCAAGGGGAGCAAGGAGCTTTGGTGCCTATATGACCGGCACCACCTATGAGGATATCCAGAAGCAGAGAGATCAGGTTCTTGACTGTACTCCTGCAGATATCAGAAAATGCGCTGAATATATTCACGAGTTCATGTCCGACCATAAGCTCTTCGTTGTAGGAAACGAGAAGCTTATCCGCGAGAATGAGGATCTCTTCGGAACGGTTGAAAGTCTGCTGTAAATGATCCGATTTTACAGGAGGGGTTCATTATGAAAAACATGAAGATGTTCAGAAAACTTATGATCGGTGCCGCCATTGGATGCCTTCTGCTTACCGGTTGCGGAAGCAGTGCATCAGATTCATCTTATTCGGGTAACAGCTATGTCATGCCTGTAGCTTCTACTCAGGCTATGGATGAATACAAGGGCGACTATGATTACGGGTATTATGAGGATTATGCCGCTGAAGCCGAAATGGCATTGTCAGAAAACCCGGCATATTCGGCTGCGGATGCATCCAGACCTCAGACAGTTGATACCAGCCGCAAGCTTATAACTACAGCCAACGTAGATATAGAGACCAAGGAATTCGACAGGCTTTTTCAGGATGTTGAGGATTATGTTAAGGCAAACGGCGGATATCTCGAGTCCATCAATACCTACAACGGAAGCCGTTATCACGGAGATATCGTTGAAAGACACGCCAATCTTACGGTCAGGATCCCTGCAGAGAAGCTTGATGCCTTCATGGAAGAGATAGGAAATGCGGGAAATATCACCAGCAGGACCCAGAATGTAGAAGATATCACTCTTACTTATGTGGATCTCGAGGCTCACAAGAGGACTCTCAAGGAGGAAGAGGAAAGACTTAATGAGTTCCTGAGAAATGCCGAGACCATCGAGGACATGATCTATATCGAGGACAGACTGTCCAGCATAAGGTACCAGCTTGAGAGCATGGAGAGCCAGCTTCGTACCTATGACAACAAGATCAATTACTCAACTGTCTATCTGAACATCAATGAAGTTGTGGAGTACACTCCCGTTGTATACGAAGAGCCTTCAGTGGGTCAGAGAATGAAGGAAGGCTTCCTTGATACGGTGGATGATATCAAAGAATGGTTCCAGGATTTTGCCGTATGGTTTGTATCAAATATCATCTACCTTGTTATCTGGGGTCTTGTGATATTTGCACTGGTAAAGTGGATCCTTTACATGGCTTCCGATAAGAGAGCAGCCAGGAAAGCAGCCAAACTTGCCAAGAAGCAGAAGGCTCAGTATGAAGCTTATCAGCAGAGCATGGAGAAGATGTCATCCGTTCAGTCTGTGACCGGAGATCAGGGCCCGGATGTAAATGCCGGGAATAAAGAAAGTAAATAATCGGTTGGATCGGAACTAAATTACGGTTCCTTACGTTTCCCCGGTAAGGGAACTAAGGAACCGTTCCTGTGTTCCCGGAGGATCATATATGTCAGAAAAAAAATCCGGATTTGTGGGTGTCATCGGAAAAGCCAACGTGGGCAAATCCACGCTGGTGAATAAGATAGTGGGACAGAAGATAGCCATAACATCTCCGAAGCCGCAGACAACGAGAAAGAAGGCAAGGGCGGTTTTTACCGATGAAAGAGGACAGATAGTATTTCTGGATACTCCCGGTATCCATAAATCGAGAAGCAAACTGGGTGATTACATGATGTCCAGCGCCTGGAGTACTTTTGCGGATGCGGATGTGGTACTCTGGCTTGTGGAGCCGTCGGATCATTTTACCGATACGGAAGAGCTTATAACCACAAAGCTTGGAACGCTGGAATGTCCCGTTATCCTCGTGATCAATAAGATAGATACGGTTTCTCCGGATAAGCTTCTTGAGTTCATTGCTTCCTACAGTGAACATATGGATTTTAAGGAAGTGGTGCCCATATCCGCACTGAAGGGAAAGAACGTGGATGATCTTGTGAACACGGTCTTTAAGTATCTTCCGGAGGGCGAGCCTTTCTACGATGAAGATACCATAACCGACCAGCCCGTTAAGCAGATCGCTGCCGAGATCATCAGGGAAAAAGCACTCATGTGCCTTGGCGAGGAAGTGCCCCACGGACTTGCGGTTGCCATTGATTCGATGAAATATGAGGGCAGTATGTATTACATAGATGCCACGATCTATTGTGAGAAGGATTCACATAAGGGCATGATCATCGGAAAGGGCGGAAGCAAGCTTAAGGAGATCGGTTCGAAGGCACGTCCGGAGATAGAAGAGCTCTGTGAGAGCAAGGTGTTCTTAAAGCTATGGGTCAAGGTTAAGAAGGATTGGAGAGATTCTGATATACAGCTGAAGAATTTCGGATTTGATAAGTCACAGTTATGAAGGATTTTTTTACCTGTACCGGGATGGTTATAAAAAGCAGACCTGCCGGTGAAAATGACAGACTGATAACGATCCTTGCAGGTTCCGAAGGAAAGCTCAATGTATTTGTAAGAGGCGCGAGGAAACCATCTTCGCGCTTTGCTGCGTCATCGGAAAGCTTTGCATTCGGTGAATTTAAGCTCTCTCACGGACAGAGTGCATATTACCTGAATGATGCGGATATATCTAATTATTTCGAGGAATTGAGGACGGATATAGAGCTTGCCTCCTACGCATCATATTTTGCGGAGATTGCTGATTATTACTGCGTTGAGGGTGATGATGCCACTCCCATGCTGGGACTTATGTATGCTTCCCTCCTGGCTCTTGGCAATCCTAATTTTTCCTACAGGCTTGTACGATGCATATATGTTCTCCGCTCGATTGTCATAAACGGTGAGTTCCCAGGACTTCCTGCGGGGAGAGTATTTAACGATGCAGTGGTTGCCGCGGTGGAGCGCATACAAAGCGCAGACCTGAAGCACCTTTATACCTTCAGGCTGACAGAGCCTGCGGAGGATGAGCTTTTCAGACTTACTGCGGAATATGAGAAGAAATTTATGGACAGACACTTTAAGTCTCTTGAGGTGCTGAGTTCATTGTGAGGTGAATGGAAGACCCTTTCACCAATAAATAAATACGAAAGGAATATGAGTATGGCTTACGATACGAACCAGTCAAAGGTATCACAGGAGGAATATGAATACAGCCGTGAGATGATCGGCAGGCTGTCGACATATTTTGAAAATGTGGTGGTAGGACAGAGGAATCTTGAAATATCACTTCTTACAGCAGTTCTGGCGGACGGGCATGTGCTTATAGAGTCGGTTCCGGGACTTGCCAAGACCACTGCGGCAAAGGCTATCGCAGAGGCGGTTGACGGAGAGTTTTCAAGGATACAGTGTACACCTGACCTTCTTCCCGGAGATATCATCGGAACCCAGATATATAACAGGGAGACATCCAAGTTCGAAACCGTGCTCGGACCTGTATTTGCCAACTTCGTGCTTCTCGATGAGGTCAACAGATCATCTGCAAAGACACAGTCTGCAATGCTGGAAGCCATGCAGGAGCATCAGGTGACCATAGGAACACAGTCGTACAATATGCCTGAGGATGTGTTCATTGTAATAGCTACCCAGAATCCCATAGAGCAGGAGGGAACATATCCCCTTTCCGAAGCGCAGACCGACAGGTTCATGATCAAGGAGGTCATCACTTATCCCATAGCTGCAGAGGAGGTTGAGATCCTTAACAGGATCGAAAACCACGCATTCGAAAAAAGACCTGCAGTAATGACTATCAAGGATATAGACAGACTTCAGGATATCACTGAAAAGGTCTATGTCGATGAGTCCGTCAAGTGGTACATCTCATCAATAGTAACTGCAACCAGGGATCCGGCAAGACTTCTGGGAGAAAAGACCGCAGCATATGTGAAGATGGGAGCAAGCCCAAGAGCCTCAATAGCCTTTTTGAGAACCGCAAAGGCTACGGCACTGCTTAACGGAAGGACTTATGTTGTTCCCGATGATGTAAAGCAGATGGCACGTTCCGTACTGCGTCACCGCATAGCACTTAATTATTCGGCGATAGCAGATAAGGTAAATGTTGAGATGATCGTTGATGCCATAATAAACACTTTAAAGGTACCCTGATATGGAAATTGATTATGATTATCTGATCGGTATCAGCAAGGATGCGGTGCTGTACACTTCCCGAAAGACCACCAATATCCTTGACGGAGGGTACAACTCGGTATACCTGGGGAAAAGCCTTGATTTTCACGATCTTAAGGAATACACCCCGGGAGATGATATCACTTCGATAGACTGGAAGGGTTCTTCCAGGACAGGTACCCTGCTGGTCAGGAGATATATCGCCGAGAAAAAACACAGTGTGCTGATCATCGGAGATACAGGTATCAAGATGGATGCGGACACTTCAAAGGGTGAGCATAAATCGGATATCGCGCTGATGGAAGCCGGAGTCATAGACTACCTCCTCGGAAGACAGGGCTCCGATGTGGGTTTTGTTTGCTCAGGGGGGCGCGGAGAGATATATACGCCCTTTATGTCAGGTGGGATAAGTGTTGAGAAGCTTCTTCACACATATGGGGAGACGATCTTCGAAGAGCCTCTGTATGATCTGAACAGTACCATAAACGGTGCGCTGCGCACCTTTCCTTCACGCCGCATGATCATTTTTGTCATAACGGATATGATGGGGCTCAAGACGGTTAAAAGCGAAACACTTCTGAGGATGACTGATAAAAATGATGTTTATTTTATCTGTATCGAGGATGCTTCCATATCCGGAAGAAGAGTATATGACCGTATAGGTGAGAACTATATTGACGGTTTTATGGCGGGAAGCAGGGCACTCAGAAAGGCTGAGAAAGCAGAAAGAGATACTATACTTAACACTTTTAAGCATGATGCGCTCAGGAACCGTGTTGTTTTTGACAAAGTCTGCGCGTCATCCGATGTGGTGGAAGGTATCATAAATATGTTTGAGAGGGGACATCGTGGAATTTACGGTTAACAGACAGCCGGAGCTTATGATGGAGCCTGTATGGCTTATCGTCGGACTGGCTGTTCTTGCGGTCTCGGCAGTCTTTTTTATAATGCTTTTCAGATACAGGATAAGGCATTTAAAAAGAAAGCAGAAGGCTCCGAAAACTCATAAAAAAACCGGAGAGGGTTTTGCCAGGGAAAAAGCCATCCGGTCCATTGACAGGATCATCCGTGACCTGTCCCATTCCAAGATCGATATCAGAGAGAGTTACCAGCAGCTTAGCATGGTCATGAGGATATTCGTTACGGAGATATCAGGGAAGGATGTTACATCCCTCACTCTTACGGAACTTAGGACTCCGGAGCTGGACAATCTGGCAAAGCTTATTGAAAAATGGTATTCCCCTGAGTTTGCAATGAAGACCCGGGCGAATTTTATGAATGATGCCGGACAGGCAAAACAAGTGGTGAAGTCGTGGAGATAATGTATCCTGAAGTTATAAAGATAGGAATTCCGCTGCTTATCTTTGCAGTGCTTATTCTTCATGTTATTCCTGCGCCCAGAAAGAAGGATTATACGGGCGGTGTCAGGACGGGTGCCATGTCTCTTGTAAGCACACTTCCCGTGTACAGGAAGATATACAGGCGGAGCAGGGTCCTTTCTTTTATCTATGAACTAGCTGTTATTGCAGCAATAGTATCCACTCTTTTTCTCATGGCAAGACCCTATGAGGTTAAAAAGATCAAGATAGGAGTGCAGAAACGTGACATCATGCTGTGTCTGGATGTTTCCTATTCACTTTATGCACTTAACTATGAACTTGCGGACTATCTTGAAGATGTTGTGACACAGCTTAAGGGTGACAGATTCGGCATTACCATTTTTAATACATCCTCGGTTGTATTTGTCCCCCTGACAGACGATTATTCCTATGTGGTCACAAGACTCGAGGAGCTCAAGGAGTACTTCATCCTCCAGAAAGAATACAGGGAAATGGTGGGTGAGGGGGCATTTATATCCTTTGCAACCGATGAAGAGTGGGATGCATATTATGACCTTGACAGGAGACTGGCATACATTGAAGCCGGCACTCTCGTGAACAATAACATAAGAGGAAGCTCGCTCATTGGAGAGGGACTTGCATCCGCTCTTTACAGCTTCCCTTCTCTTGGTGACGAATCAAGGACCAGGATCATCATATTTGCAACCGATAATGCCGATGCTTCAAGAGTTGAAGAACTTCCGGACCTCAGGGGCGCCAGCATGCTCTGCAAAAAGAATGATGTTACGGTCTTTGCCATATTCCCCTCTGAGGATGCATATTATTACGAATATACACCGTCAGATTACGATGTGTTCAGGGAGATGCTGAGAACAGCAGCTGATAATACCGGCGGAGAGCTCTATGTCCAGAGCTCTGAAGAGACGGTTTCTTCCATTGTTGAGGAGATAAGGTCCCATGAAGCGATGTCCGTGGACGATATCATAATCGAACAGCAGACCGATACCCCCGAGCCCTGGATCCTGTCGCTTTTGCTGAGTATTGGGATCTCACAGATATGTCTTTTGTTTTTGAAGGGAAAATAAGATGAGAAACTTAAATCCGGTCCTTCCGGTGCCTGCTCTCATCGCAGCATTTGCCGCCGCGTTCATCATATTACTGATCGTATGGCTTTTGAGCAGGGAAAGCAGAATAAAGAGTACCTTTGCCCTGGTCAGAAGAACGGCGATACTTGCCATTGCCTTTATCATTGCATTAAGGCCCATGAAGGAAGAGTACGGTACGGATGTAAGCCTGAGTAATCTGGATGTCCTTTTTGTTCTTGATACCACCTTGAGCATGTGGGCCGATGACGGACCTGTAACCACCAGGATAAAGGCTGCAAAGACAGACATAGAGAATATCATGGAGGCTCTGCCGGGTGCGAATTTCGGTCTGATCACTTTTCAGAACAAGTCCTCTGTTGTATCTCCGTTTACCCAGGACAGTGAGGCGGTGATCAGATATCTTAACACTATCAAGGTTCCCGACAGATATTATCTGAAGGGAAGCAGCATGAATGTTCCCTATTATGATATTGAAAACATGCTTGTTTCCTCTGACAGGAAGGAGAACAGACAGACCATAATCTTCTTCTTATCGGACGGTGAGGATACGAATCCGAATCCCGGACCGTACACCTACGAGGAACTGGGATTTATGGTTGACGGCGGTGCTGTGATAGGATACGGCACGGAGGCAGGCGGCGAGATGATGGATGAATACGGCTACAATGTCTATTTTTCCGGTTCATTTAATAAGGGCGTATCCTGCATTGATGAGGATAACCTGGAGAAGATCGCAGACGAGCTTGGTATCGAATATCTTAACTGTACAGAGACCGATACACTTAGTGACATGCTTGAAGAAGTCATGGAGGGAAGCGGTTCGGTTACCGAAAGAAACAGTGATTATACTTTTTACGGAGATACATATTTTAAGTATGTCCCTTATCTGACAGCCCTCCTTCTTCTTGAACTGTTCATCAGCATAAGGAATAACGTAAAGGTGCGGAGAATACATGGGAAAAATAAGAGCAGGAAAACAAAATAAGAAAAAGACCAAACATCAGGTTTCCGTCTTTACATGGCTCACCATCTTTCTTGCAGGGCTGGGTACACTTCTGTGCGCTCTGTTTTTTATACTCAGATGGAGTATTAATTCATTTTATGTAGCTGAAGCCAAAAAAGGAAAATATCATCACGAACTGGAATCTTTCCTGACGGTTTTTGATCAGCCCGACGGATATATCATCTGGTATAACATCGGAAATTATCATTTCGAGAACGGTGAATATGAGGAAGCCGAGGAGGCCTACCTTAAAGCCATCGAATGCGGGATCCCTTACGAAAGGGAATGCCCCGTCAGAGTTAATCTTGCACTTTCGATGCTTTACCAGCTGACCGATGAAGAGTGGGATGAGTTCTATTTCTGCACAGGGCCGAGAGACCTGAATGCTCTTTCAAGAAAAGTGGAGAAGACTCTTCTGGAAGCAAGGGATATCCTTATGGCTGACGGCTGTGCGGGGGAGGATGATGAACCCGGACACGATAAACAGGCACAGAAACTCAAGGATGAGATAGATGAGCTGCTTGAAAACAGTGAGCTTCAGCCTGATGAGGGGACCGAAGAAGAGCCTCCCGAAGAAGAACAGCCTCCCGAAGATGAGGATGAAGAAGATGAAGAAGATGATGATGAAGGCGGAGAAACAGAAGACGACCCCGTCCGGCCCGATGATACCGTTGATGAGGATATTATCATTGACTATATACAGGGTCAGCTTGATGACAACATGGGTGAAAGGATCGATGATCAGACATTCTTTGAGAACTATTATGGTATAGGAACAGACGGACAGCCTGATGAGGAACAGCAGGGCGAGGTCTGGTGATCACCCCAAATCCCTTGAAGTGCAGGGGCGGCTGTGATAAAATTTTAACCTGTATGTAGAAAACTGCTGTTTCCGGATATATCCCGGAGTGACAGGCAGATGTTGCATGAAAGGAAATGCTATGGAAAAAACAATGGACAAGATCGTGACTCTTGCGAAAGGAAGAGGATTCATATATCCCGGATCTGAGATATATGGCGGACTTGCGAATACCTGGGATTACGGAAATCTTGGAGTCGAGCTTAAGAATAATGTTAAAAAGGCGTGGTGGCAGAAGTTTGTTCAGGAGAATCCCTACAATGTAGGTGTTGACTGTGCGATCCTCATGAATCCCCAGACATGGGTGGCATCCGGACATCTCGGCAGTTTTTCCGATCCTCTTATGGACTGTAAGGAGTGCCACGAGAGATTCCGTGCCGATAAGATCATAGAAGATTACGCTTCCGAAAAAGGCATTGAGCTTAAGTCTTCCGTTGATGGCTGGACTC
Source organism: uncultured Lachnospiraceae bacterium (assembly GCA_902761225.1). GTDB lineage: Bacteria > Bacillota > Clostridia > Lachnospirales > Lachnospiraceae > AC2028. The sequence goes on from CACWJQ010000046.1 coordinate 16,934, forward strand.
ATGAGCAGATGATGGATTTCATCAGGGAAAATTCCGTTCCCTGCCCTTCATGCGGAAAGCA
>CACWJQ010000047.1 GCA_902761225.1 uncultured Lachnospiraceae bacterium
CTGCCCCTCAGCTTTATCAATGACAGAAGGCCCGGAGAGCTTCTCAACAGGATCACCCAGGATACCAGATATATCTCCGATTTCATGGCGGATGTATTCTGTAATCTCTTTGCCATCCTGTTTATCTTTATATGGGATGTGATCTTTATGCTTGTTATAAATACCAAGCTTGCACTGATCACATTCATCCTTGTTCCAATCGTTTCCATCATCATGATATCCTTCAGGAAGACCATGGGAAGGATCTTCCATCTTCAGTACAAGAAGAACGATGATGTCTCCAGTGACCTTCAGGATGTTATATCCGGAATGAGGGTTGTTAAGACCTATGGCAAGGAAGTGGAAGAATCCGAAAGGTTCAAGCAGGTTGCCGGTGACTTTGCAATTATACAGAAGAGGAATGAACGCTTCTGGGCGGGCTTTGATTTTATCGTTTCGGTGCTCATGGGACTCGGTGTTGTGGTGGTGGTCTACTTTGGAGGACTCGATGTGTTTAACGGCAGCATGTCTGCGGGAGAACTGTATCAGTTCATCACGTATACGCTGCTCCTGTTCCAGTATGTTGGATGGCTGGGCAGACTTCCGAGAGAGATAACCAGGCTTACGAGTTCGCTTGAACGTATCTATGATATCCTTGCGCAGGATGTGGATGAAGAGAGGAAGGATCTTAAGGAATTCGATATAAAGGGTGAGATCACATTCGATCATGCAACCTTCGGATACAAGTCATACCAGCCTGTCCTCGAAGATATCAATGCCGTTATAAAGCCCGGAGAGATGATAGGTATCGTGGGAGCTTCCGGAACAGGCAAGTCAACCCTTATCAATCTGCTCATGAGACTTTATGAAACCGATGACGGCCGCATACTTGTGGACGGAACGGATATGAAGGATATTTCCAGAAGGTCATATCATTCCCAGCTTGGCGTCGTGCTTCAGGAGACCTTCCTTTTCTCGGGAACCATCCTGGATAACATTAGATTCTCCAAGCCTGATGCCACGGTGGAGGAGATAATAAAGGCTGCAAAGCTTGCCAACGCCCACGACTTTATCACAAAGCTTCCCGACGGATACAATACCTACGTCGGAGAGAAGGGACATACATTATCGGGAGGAGAGAGGCAGAGGATAGCAATCGCAAGAGCCATCCTGCCGAATCCCAATATCCTTATCCTTGATGAAGCGACCGCAAGCCTTGATACAGAGAATGAGTTCATGATCCAGAAAGCACTTGAGAGACTGACAAAGGGCAAGACCACATTTGCCATAGCCCACAGACTTTCAACTCTCAAGAACGCAGACAGGATAATGGTAATAGACGGACACCATATTGCAGAGATCGGAACCCACTCCGAACTCCTTGAACGAAAGGGTATCTATTACAACCTCTACAACGCACAGATACAGACCTGACATTACAAAATCCCGGGAAGAGTTATACTTTCCCGGGATTTTTTTATCTTCTTTGGCAACTTGTGTTTTGATTCCGGCAACTTACGTAGGCAGATATTGTAGGCGAAAGTAGCAGTCTGATATCCTCGCATCATGAAGGATGCGTGCAAAGGAGGCAAAGATGATAAGCTGCAATGATCTGTATAAAAACTTTTCGGACAAGATGGTTTTATCGGGGATAAATATAAATGTTGGGGCAGGTGAGATATTCGGTCTGCTGGGCCCCTCCGGCGCCGGCAAGACAACACTCATCAGGATACTTACGGGACAGCTGGCCTTTGATAAGGGTACGGTAAATGTCATGGATAAGAATGTCCTTGATCTGAGCGGAGATGACCGTAAGAAGATCGGTATCATGATGGACAGCTTCGGAGTATATGAGAGGTTCTCCTGTAAGGATAATCTCAAGATCTTCGCCGATATATACGGAGTGCCCCATGACCGTATAGTCAGGACACTTGAGGAAGTGGGACTGGGAGAAGCTGCAAGCAGGCGGGCTATGGATCTTTCAAAGGGAATGAGGGCGCGCCTGCAGCTTGCGAGGGTGTTCATGCATTCACCGAAGATCATGTTCCTCGATGAGCCAACCAGCGGCCTTGATCCCCGGACCATGAAGCAGATACACAGCATGATACTTGATAAGAAAAATGAAGGCTGCACCATATTCCTTACGACCCATAACATGGAAGAGGCAGCGCAGCTCTGTGATAATGTGGCACTGCTTAATGAAGGAGTTATAGCAGAGTCCGGAGCTCCGGGAGAGCTGGTCAGAAGGTATAACCATCAGAAGAAGATCAGGATCCATCTTATAACAGGAGATGATATGGAGCTTCCACAGGATGCGGAGTCTGCCGGGATGATATGCGCGCTTATGAAGGAAGGGAAAGTTGAGGCGATCCATTCATCCGAACCTGATCTTGAAACGGTATTTCTGGAACTGACGGGAAGAAAGCTTGAGGAGGTGTGCTGATGGATAATGTTTCGGTGATAATAAAGAAGCAGCTTAAGGATACGCTTAAGAATAAAACGGTCCTTATTCAGTTTATAATGTTCCCTGCCATGACTCTCATCATGGAAAATGCCATTAAGATTGATGGCATGCCTGAGAATTTCTTTACGAAGCTGTTCTCTGTAATGTATATAGGCATGGCGCCCCTTACCTCTGCCGCTGCGATCATTTCGGAGGAGAAGGAAAAGAATACCCTCAGAGTCCTGCTCATGGCTAATGTAAAACCCTGGGAATATCTTTTGGGAGTTTCGGTGTATGTATGGACGCTGTGTATGCTGGGAGCTCTTGTGATGTCTTCCGGGCTTAAGGCGTCTGATATTCCCTTTTATCTAATGATAATGGGTCTTGGATTTGTGATATCCATACTGATCGGATCGTGTGTGGGTATATATGCCCGGAATCAGATGGTATCCACATCTCTGGTAATGCCTGTTATGATGGTATTGTCTTTTGCTCCCATGCTTGCCATGTTTAATGATAAAATAGAAGTGCTGGCGAGGATATTTTTTACCCAGCAGATCAGGGTCATATTCAACACAATGAGTTTTGGCGAAGCAGGAAAGACAGGCTTTGCGGTGATCGCGCTCAACGCGTGTGCAGCTCTCGGACTCTTCTTTACCGCTTTCAGAAGGAACAGATCATATAACTGATGAAGATTGAGATAGATATTAACGAACAATATACGGATACCGGAGTGAAGATATGCGCACCGGCCCTTACGAAGGATGTTGAGAATGTGGTTGCCATGCTGCGCATGCTCAACATGCAGATTGGTGTAAGGAAGGATGATGAGACATATCTTCTCGATGCTGAGAAGATTCTGTACATCGAAGCGGTGGACCGCAGGACCTTTGTCTACACGGATGACGAGACCTATGAATCCGAGATGAAGCTCTATGAGATGGAACAGGAACTCTTAAAGAGGGATTTCCTGAGGATAAGCAAGCAGTCCATCGTGAACCTGAGGAAGATCAAGAGCCTGAAAGCGGATATAAACCGTAAGGTAAGACTCACGCTGGTCAACGGTGAACAGATAGTGGTATCGAGAATGTATTCCGATGAACTGAGAAGAAAGCTGGGATTAAGATAATGGATGAAAAAAGAACGATATTCAGCTATATAAGTCAGGCATTTGCCACATATGGTGCCATAGTGGTGATATTCATCGTCTTCAGCCTGATACTTGATGAGGATACCGGAGAATTTTCCACTCTTTTTGAACTCGGAAGAACCGGACTGACTTTCCATACATTATTGCAGCTGCTGCTTATCGCGGTGGTGGTCACGGCCGCACAGGTTATATTTCTGACGGATGTGCTTCTTAAGAATCTGGCCATCGTGGCAAGGAATGCTCTTTTCTTTGCCGTGATATTAGTGGCGATGGTGGCATTTGCATGCATATTCGGATGGTTCCCTATAGGAGACCCCAAGGCCTGGCTGGGATTTGGGGTGTCCTTCGGCCTGAGCATGGCTGTCAGCATCATCATATCAAGAGCGGTTGAAAAGGCTGAGAACAGAAGCCTGCAGGCAGCGCTGGAGAAGTACAATAACAGCAGAAACGACGCTTGATACGGGCTTTTTCCCGGAATCTGTTTATTTCCCCTTAAGTTTCTGAAAAAATTTCGGGAACCTGAGGGGGGATTTTTTTATATGGCCTGTATAAATAAAATAGCGGGTTTTTTGTAAGCGCCATACAGGAGGCTGAAATGACCATCAGAGAGATGCTTGAAGAGCGTGAGGAGATGATCCTGAGTCCCTACGCATCACTGGCTAAAAAATCAAAAGGCCGTGACGTTCCGGAGACCGAATGTGATATCAGGACGGTCTATCAGAGAGACCGCGACAGGATCGTTCACTGCAAGGCATTCAGAAGACTTAAGGATAAGACACAGGTATTCCTGATCCCTGAAGGCGACCACTACAGGACCAGACTTACCCATACCCTTGAGGTATCACAGATAGCCCGCACCATCTCCAAGGCGCTGAGACTCAATGAGGACCTTACCGAGGCTATAGCTCTGGGACACGACCTCGGACATACTCCCTTCGGACATGCGGGGGAGAGAGCGCTGAACAGCGTATGCCCCTTCAGGTTCAAGCATAACGAACAGAGTGTCAGGACGGTTGAGAAGCTTGAGAGGGATGGCAACGGACTGAATCTTACATGGGAAGTCAGGAACGGTATCCTTAACCATCAGATATCCTGTACCCCTGCCACTTTGGAGGGAAAGGTCGTAAGGCTCTCGGACAAGATCGCATATATCCATCATGATATGGATGATGCAGTAAGGGCCGGTGTTCTTACAGAGATGGATGTTCCTGCTGAGATCCGCGCTGTGCTGGGTTCCACCCCCGGTGATAGACTGGATGCATTCCTGCATGACATCATAACAAGCAGCAGCGACAGGAATGATATATGCATGACGGACAGCGTCTGGAAGGCAATGAGGGATATCAGGACCTTCATGTTCGAAAGAGTGTATACCAATCCTGACATAAAGGCTGAGGAGGGTAAAGCAGAAGAACTGGTCTGCATGTGTCTGCGATTTTGTCGGTGCGATGACCGACAGGTTCGCGATACTTACATATAATGAACTCTTTGTCCCGAAATCATGGGAGATGATCTGACACTGATGACACACTGACGGCTGCGCTGTGAGTGATATTCAGAAAGAGGTGAAAATGAGATTCTCAGATGAATTTATAGAGGAAGTAAAGGCACGCAACGACATAGCCGATGTTGTGGGCAGTTATATCCCTCTTAAGAAAAAAGGGAATAATTACTGGGGACTGTGCCCTTTCCATAACGAGAAGACAGCTTCCTTTTCCGTCTATCCTCCCAAACAGATGTATCACTGCTTCGGATGCGGCGAAGGAGGCAATGTCATAAGCTTTGTCATGAAGTATGAAAATGCATCCTTCACAGAGGCGGTCAGAACTCTTGCCGAGAGAGCCGGAATGGAGGTAAAGGGCGAGGAGGAGACAGGAGAGGACAGAGCAAGAAGGGCGCGAAACGATATACTCAGACAGATCAATTCGGATGCGGCCCTCTTTTTCATGAACAACCTGTATTCGGCCCATGGCCAGAAGGGCCTGGGATATCTGAAGGACAGGGGACTTACGGATGAGACCATAAGGCATTTTGGCCTGGGATTTGCAGGCAATAACGGAAAGGCCGTTGTTGAGCATCTGAGGGAAAAGGGTTATTCCGATGAGATGATCATCGCAGCAGGCCTTGCCACCAATTCCGAGAAATACGGTATGGGCTGTTCCTTCTTCGGAAGAGTGATGTTCCCCATAATAACCACTGATAAGAAGGTTATAGGCTTCGGAGGAAGAGTTCTCGGTACGGGAGAGCCGAAGTACCTGAACACTTCCGAGACTCCGATATTCGATAAGCGAAGGAACCTGTACGGATACAACTTTGCAAGAAAGTCCAGAAAAAAGTATTATATCCTCTGCGAAGGGTATATGGATGTCATATCAATGCATCAGGCAGGTTTCGATTCTGCCATAGCATCTCTCGGTACGGCATTTACCGAGGAGCAGGCAGCCATGATAAAGCGTGACGGCCGTGAGGTGTATCTGGCATATGACATGGATGAAGCCGGGGAAAAGGCCGCTCTAAGAGCAGTCAGAATGCTGACAGCGGTGGGAGTCACACCCAGGAGGATAAGTGTGAAGCCCTGCAAGGATCCCGATGAATTCATCAGTAAGTATGGCAAAGAGGAATTTGAAAAAAGGCTGAACGATGCGGCCAACGGTTTCCTCTATATCGAAGATAAGGTGATGGAGAGGTACAACCTTTCAGATCCCGAAGAAAGATATAAATGCGAACGGGAGATCGTTGAGAATCTGTGGATGTTCGCCCGGGATGAGGTCAGGATGAACTCATATGCCGAAAGCATCGTTACGAAATACGGCTATACCAAGTCCGAAGTCTCCAAGCTCCTGGAAGAGACCAGACCAAGGGAGTATCCTTCCAAGGCCGCACCTGTAACCACATCATATTCACCTCCCAAAAAGGCGGTGGGTAAGAAGAAGGAAAGCGGCTGGACCGCAGCGGAAAGTTCATTGCTGACATGGATCACCGATGAACCGGATGTGTACAGCGTGGTAAGAAGGTATTTAAAGCCCGATGACTTTTCACCCGGATCCTGCAGAACGGTTGCCGTAAAAGCATTCGAACTGCTTGAACAGGGCACCTACAGTAACAAGGCATTGTTCGACAGTCTGGAAGATGAAGAAACTGTATCGGACGCCACGGGAATACTGCAGAATTCCGCCCCTGATATAGATACGCCCGAAAAAAGAATGGCAATGCTCAAGGATCTTATCATCAAAGTGATGGAAAGAAAGTGCGAACTGATCGCCCTTTCGGAAGATCCGGAGAAGGAACTGAAGATATTCAAATGCAGGATTGAAATCGATGAACTAAAATCCGGAAAGCTGCGGATTAGTGATGAGGAGGAGAATTAACAATGGCTAAGAAAGTTGAAAAGAAAGACTTAAAGAAGACTATGACAAAGAACACCAAGACAGCAGCCAAGCCTGCGGCAAAACCGGCTGTTAAGAGCTCCAAGCCTGCCTCCAAGTCTGCGGCAAAACCGGCTGCAAAGAGTGCAAAGCCTGCAGCAAAGGCAACCGCAAAGAGCACAAAGCCTGCGGCAAAGGCACCTGCAAAGAGTGCAAAGCCTGCAGCTAAGGCACCTGCAAAGAGCACAAAGCCTGCGGCAAAGACACCCGCAAAGAGCACAAAGCCCGCAGCAAAGGCACCTGTAAAGAGTACAAAGCCTGCAGCTAAGGCACCTGCAAAGAGTGCAAAGCCTGCAGCTAAGACACCTGCAAAGAGCGCAAAGCCCGCAGTTAAGACTACTACAAAGAGCGCAAAGCCTGCAGCAAAGGCACCTGCAAAGAGCGCAAAGTATGCAGCAAAGGCACCTGCAAAGAGCGCAAAGCCTGCAGCAAAGGCATCTGCAAAGAGTGCAAAGCCCGCAGCAAAGGCACCTGCAAAGAGTGCAAAGCCTGCAGCAAAGGCACCTGCAAAGAGCACAAAGCCTGCTGCTAAGGCACCTGCAAAGAGCGCAAAGCCTGCGGCAAAGGCACCTGCAAAGAATGCAAAGCCTGCAGCAAAGGCACCTGCAAAGAATGCTAAGCCTGCGGCAAAGGCGCCTGCAAAGAGTGCGAAGCCCGCAGCAAAGACTGCTTCAAAGGCAGTTAACAACAATAACAAGACATCATCCAAGACAGTAAAGCCTGCAGCAAAGGCACCTGCTAAGGCAGCTGCAAAAACAGCCGCAAAGCCCGCAGCAAAGGCGCCTGCAAAGAATGCTAAGCCTGCAGATAAGACATCCGAGAAGAATACGAAGAATATGAGTAAAGTACCTGTAAAAACAACTAAACCTGCGTCCGATGCTACGGCAAAGGAAAACGCTAAGAATACAAAGGCAAAGGCCGCTGCCGAAGATAAGGCGGCTAAGAAGGAAGAGAAGGCCGTTAAGAAGGAAGATAAAGCAGCTAAGAAGGAAGAGAAGAAACAGACCGAGACAAAACAGAAGGGTCCCAAAGCTAAAGAGGCAGTAGAAGAGAACAAGGAAAACGCTGAAGCTACCATCGAAGAAAAGCTTCAGCAGATAGTTGAGAATCTTACCAAGAAAGCCAAGAAGGGCAATAAGGGTAAGGGTGCAGAGATAGATTATATAGAGATCACCGAAGAGGTAATGAAGGTTACCGACGATGACGAGAAGATCGATAAGGTTATCGAAATGCTCGCTCAGAACGGCGTGGATGTCCTTTCGATGGAGCCCATCGATTCGGGTATCGATCTTGATTTCGAGATTGACGAACCCAGTGCGGACGATCTTGCGGATGCCGAAGATGAGGGCATCGACAGAATAGATATCGATGCACTGGTTGAAGGCGTAAGCATCGAAGATCCTGTCCGCATGTATCTCAAGGAGATAGGTAAGGTCGATCTTCTTTCAGCAGAGGATGAGATTGAACTTGCCAAGAGAATGGAGAACGGAGATGAGGAGGCCAAGAATGCACTTGCAGAGGCTAACCTCAGACTTGTTGTATCCATCGCCAAGAGATATGTGGGAAGAGGAATGCTTTTCCTTGACCTGATCCAGGAAGGAAACCTCGGACTTATCAAGGCAGTTGAGAAGTTCGATTACCGCAAGGGATACAAGTTCTCCACATATGCAACATGGTGGATCAGACAGGCTATAACCAGAGCGATCGCGGATCAGGCACGTACCATCCGTATTCCTGTTCACATGGTCGAGACCATCAACAAGCTCATACGTGTGAGCCGTCAGCTCCTTCAGACCCTGGGAAGAGAGCCGAGCCCCGAAGAGATCGCTGCAGAGATGAACATTCCCGAAGAGAAGGTTCGCGAGATCCTTAAGATCTCCCAGGAGCCTGTATCTCTCGAGACTCCCATAGGTGAGGAGGAAGATTCGCATCTCGGTGACTTCATTGAGGATGATAATGTGCCTGCTCCCGCAGAGGCCGCTACACAGATGCTTCTCAGGGAACAGCTTGATAAGGTGCTGGATTCTCTTACAGAAAGAGAGAAGAAGGTGCTCAGACTCCGCTTCGGTCTCGACGACGGAAGACAGCGTACTCTCGAGGAGGTAGGCAAGGAGTTCAACGTTACCCGTGAGAGGATCAGACAGATAGAAGCCAAGGCACTCCGCAAGCTCCGTCATCCCAGCCGTTCCAAGCAGCTTAAGGATTACCTGGAGGATACATGATCCTTTCCGACCGACTTGAAAGTATCATAGAGCTGGTTCCTGAAGGACTGGTATGTGCCGATATAGGGTGCGATCACGGTCTTATATCCATTGAACTGGTATCGAGAAATATAGCCCCCTTCGTGTATGGAATGGATCTTCGCGAGGGACCTCTTGAAAGGGCCAGGCAGAATATTCTTGAGGCAGGACTTCAGGACCGCATACAGCTTAGGATCTCCAACGGTTTTGAAAAGCTTGCACCGGGAGATGTACGCACCGCAGTTATAGCGGGAATGGGCGGAATGCTCATCAGGGACATTATCGAAAACGGAATGTCCGTTGTGAAGGAGATGGAAGAATTTGTGGTCCAGCCCCAGTCCAATATCCCGGAATTCAGGAATTACCTCAGACGCAGCGGTTTTGATATCATCAGAAACAATGTGGTATGGGATGTGGGAAAATATTATTTTCCCATGAAGATAAGATACACAGGAAAATCCCGTGATTCCGCTCCGGATATCACAGCAGAAGACAGATACGGAGCGGATCTTATCTCGGAAAACAGGGGACTTTCCGATTATCTCGAATATGAGATGGATTCTTTTGAGAAGATACTCGAAAGGCTTCGCTCCGAAGACGGTGATCATGAGATACGTATTAATGAGATATGTCATCTTATGAAACTGAACCGCAGGATTTATAAGGGCTTTAACAAAGATTGAGAGGGTATCATATGTACACACTGATAATTGAAGGTGAAAAAAGAGAATTTTCGTCTGAAGTTACCTATGAAGATATTGCGAGGGATTATCAGCACAAGTATTCTTCGCCCATTGTAGCAGTGAGTCTTGACGGCAAGATCAGGGAGCTTTTTAAGAAGGTATCCAGGAACGGAGAGCTTAAGTTCTTCACGCTTTCGGATACAGTAGGTCATCAGACCTATATCAGAAGTGCCGTAATGCTCTTTATGAAGGCAGTCTACGATCTGTACGGTGAAGAGATCACCAATAAGGTAAGAGCCGATTTCACCATCGGAAGAGGTCTGTTCATCAATACAAAGGATGCTATCGATGCTACACCTGAGAATGCTGAGAAAATCAAAAAGCGCATGCATGAGGTTGTGGAAGCCGGTATTCCCTTTATGAAGAGACAGTATCCTCTCGATGATGCAATGGATATTTTCTCCAAGAGAGGAATGGAGGATAAGGTCAAGCTCTTTAAGTACAGAAGAACCTCCAGTGTCAATATCTATGAGATGGAAGGCTACAGGGATTATTACTACGGATATATGGTGCCAAATGCATCCTATATCAAATACTTTGATGTGGTGGCTTATGACATCGGATTCATGCTCATGACTCCTGCCAAGAACACACCTACCGAAGTCCCGGCACTTGAAGAGAGCAGACTTCTTTATGATACCTTCCAGAAGTCACACGACTGGTGCGTACATGTCGGAATAGAGAATGTAGGAGATCTCAATGAGCGTATCTGCAACGGACATATGGAGGATCTGATCCTTGTCCAGGAAGCAGAGCAGGAGAGACGTATCGCAGAGATAGCATCGGAGATAGCGTCAAGGAAGGATGTTAAATTCGTCATGATCGCGGGACCTTCCTCCTCAGGCAAGACCAGCTTCTCTCACAGACTCTCGGTACAGCTTCGTACCTTCGGACTTAAGCCTCATGCCATCGGCCTTGATGATTATTTTGTAAACCGTGAGGATACTCCCCGTGATGAGAACGGCGATTATAATTTCGAATGTATCGAGGCAATCGATACAAAGGGCTTTAATGATGACATGTTAAAGCTTCTTGACGGTGAGAGAGTCGAGCTTCCCACCTTCAATTTCAAGATTGGAAAGAGGGAATATCACGGTAATTATATGCAGCTTGAAAAAGATGACATCCTTGTCATCGAGGGCATACACGGACTTAATCCCAAGATGAGCTACGCTCTTCCCGATGAAAGTAAGTTCAAGATCTATATCTCGGCTCTTACTTCCATCAATATCGACCAGCACAACAGGATCCCCACTACCGATGCAAGACTGTTAAGACGTCTTGTAAGGGATGCCAGGACAAGGGGATCAGATGCTCACAGAACTCTTTCCATGTGGGCCTCCGTAAGAAGAGGCGAGGAGGAGAATATCTTCCCCTTCCAGGAAGAGGCAGATATAATGTTCAACTCTGCACAGATTTACGAGCTTGCTCTTCTCAAGCAGTTTGCTGAGCCGCTTCTTTTCAGCATTAAGAAGGATGATCCTACATATTACGAAGCAAAGAGACTGCTCAAGTTCCTTGATTATTTCCTTTCCCTTCCAAGCGAGTTCCTTCCCAATAACTCAATCTGCAGGGAATTCGTGGGCGGAAGCTGCTTCAACGTATAAAGCAGTGATCGGAAGATGATCAAAGGATCTTCGTTAAAAAATTGTATTTGACACGTGTAGTATAATGTTCTTTGAGCGAAACGGACGATCGCGGGAATTGTTAGATTCGTGAGGAAAGTCCGGGCTCCACAGGGCAGGATGCCGGATAACGTCCGGCGGAGGGAACTCCCGGGAAAGTGCAACAGAAAATAACCGCCTGCTTTTAGCAGGTAAGGGTGAAAAGGCGGTGTAAGAGACCACCGTCCGCATGGTAACATGCGGAGCCGTGTAAACCCCATCCGGAGCAAGACCAAACGGAAAGGTTAAGGGCTGCCCGCCCGTCTTTCAGGTAGGTCGCTTGATGCGTATGGTAACGTACGTACTAGATAGATGATCGTCTCAGTGTTTTATGCCGTAAGGCATAGATACACCATGACAGAACCCGGCTTACAGTTTCGCTTATAAATAAAAACAACAGTTAACGCAAATGCATTTACTGTTACGCAATAAATCGGGAAGTATTTCCCGATTTTTGTGCGAATTGAAATCGGTTTACGGAGGTGTATATCATGACAAGAATTGACGTGGTAAGCGGATTCCTCGGTGCAGGAAAAACAACACTTATCAAGAAGCTTCTTAAGGATGCCGTCGATGCTTCCAAGACAGTTCTCATTGAGAATGAGTTCGGTGAGATCGGAATAGACGGAGGCTTCCTTCAGGAGTCAGGTATAGAGATCAAGGAGATGAGCCAGGGATGTATCTGCTGCTCGCTTGTAGGTGATTTCGGAACATCTCTTAAGGAAGTTATCGATACTTATTCTCCCGAAAGGATCCTTATCGAGCCCTCGGGTGTAGGAAAGCTTTCGGATGTACTTAAGGCTATCGAAAGAGTTGCGGGTGAGCTTGATGTCAAGATCAATTCCGCTGTTGCCGTTGTCGATGCTTCCAAGGCTAAGATGTATTCCAAGAACTTCGGTGAATTCTTCGTTAACCAGATTGAGTATGCGGGAACGGTTATATTAAGCCGTACCGATACCGCATCTGCAGAGAAGATCGCAGAAGCGGTTGCGATAGTTAAGGAACACAATCCCAAGGCTACCATCATCACCACTCCTCTCGACCAGCTCGATGCCAAGGCTGTTCTTGATGCGATCGAAGGAAATGACAGCATAGATGCGCTTCTTGCGGAAATGATGGAGAAAGCCAAGGAGGCTCCCGAGCACCATCATCACCATCATCATGACCATGACGATCATGACGAAGAGTGCTGCTGCCATCATCACCATGACGACGATGATGACGATGACGACGATGATCACGAGTGCTGCCATCACCATCACCACGACGATGACGATGACGACGATGATCACGAGTGCTGCCACCATCATCACCACGATGACGATGACGACGATGATCATGAGTGCTGCCATCACCATCACCATGATGACGATGACGACGATGATCATGAGTGCTGCCACCATCATCACCACGATGATGATGACGATGACGACGATGATCATGAGTGCTGTCACCACCATCACCACGACGATGATGACGATCATGAGCATCATCACCATCATCACGGACACGATGCGGATGAGATCTTTACCAGCTGGGGAATCGAGTCTCCCGTTAAATTTACCGCAGAGCGCATAGAGTCGATCCTCAAGGCTCTTGATTCCGGAGATTACGGGGTCATTCTCAGAGCCAAGGGAATGGTTCCCGCAGAAGACGGTACATGGATCTATTATGATTACGTTCCTGAAGAGACCAATGTGCGTGCAGGAAAGCCTCAGATTACCGGCAAGATCTGCGTGATCGGTTCCGAACTTAAAGAGGATGAGCTTGCAAAGCTTTTTGCATAAGGAGTAGAGATGTTTGCAGGTAAGCAAAAGTCAGTTTATATAATCAACGGATTTCTTGAATCCGGGAAGACAGAGTTCATCAAGTTTACTCTTTCCCAGGATTATTTCCGCATAAAGGGGAATACACTTCTCATACTCTGCGAAGAGGGAGAGGAGGAGTATCCTGCTGAGCTTATGAAGAAAGCCAATACGGATATGATCCTTATCGAAGATGAAGAGCAGATGAATCCCATTCAGCTTGCTGCCATAGAGAAGACATACAAGCCCGACCGTATCATAATCGAGTGGAACGGCATGTGGAACTTCAAGGAGTTCAAGATGCCTTCCAACTGGAAACTTGCCCAGCAGATCACACTGATAGATGCATCCACATTCCCCGTCTACTATACCAATATGAAGTCGCTTCTTGCGGAACAGATCAGGAATTCGGAGATGATCATCTTCAACAGATGCGATAATGTGAGAAATGACCTTCCTTCATACAGGAGGAACATCAAGGCCGTCAATCAGACTGCGGATATTGTTTTCGAGGATGCAAACGGTGAGATCAATGAGATATTCGAAGAGGATCTGCCCTACGATCTGAGCAAGGATGAGATAGTTCTTGATACCAATGCATACGGGATATTTTATCTCGACGCCATGGATCATGTTGAGAGATATGTGGGAAAGAAGATCGTATTCCAGGCGCTCTGCATGACACCTCCTGAGTTTCCGAAGGGATACTTTATCCCCGGAAGAATGGCGATGACATGCTGTGCACAGGATATGGCATTCCTGGGATATGCATGTAAATATGAAGGCATACAGGAGCCTGTTAAGGACAGGGACTGGATCGTTCTTACCGCAACCGTAACGAAGGAATTCTTCCCGGATTACGGCGGTGAAGGTCCGGTGCTCCATGCGGTAACGATTGAGAAATCCCGTGAACCAAAGGACGCGGTTGTATCATTTACATGATGATCATTATGCTGACATATGCTCCCGGCACAGATCCTGTGTCGGGAGCAGGTTTATATAAGGACAGATCTCATATGATGAAATCTGCCATTAGGAGTGTTGGTAATGTCCGGTTTTTCAATGAGTGAATGGATATTTATATTCTGCACATATTCTGTTATAGGCTTCATATGGGAGACGGTATACTGTTCCATAAGAGAACGGAAGCTGGTTAACAGAGGATTCATGAAGGGACCGTTCCTTCCCATATACGGATTCGGAGTATGCACCATGCTGGTTGCGGCAGCTCCCTTTTCGGAACATGTGCTGCTTGCCTGCTTTTCCGGAATGGTGTGTGCCACGGTGCTTGAGTTCATCACAGGCGATCTTATGGAGCATCTGTTCAAGGTCAGATACTGGGACTATTCCAAAGAGAAGTTCAATCTGAACGGATATATATGTCTGGGTGCGTCTCTTGGATGGTTCGCAGCGACTTTTGTGGTAAACGAGATACTTCAGCCGCCGCTTCAGAAGATCATGAAAGCCTTACACCCCTCTGATATGCTGATCATCGACACTGTTGTCATGTCGATAGCAGTGATCGATTTTGCAATATCCTTCAAGGCGGCTATGGATCTACGTGCGATACTTGTAAGGATGGAAAAGGCACGTCATGAGATGAGGCTCATGCAGAAGAGACTTGATTTCGTCATAGCCCTTGCATCCGAGGAAGCTTCCCAGAGAGTTGAAGAATTTAAGGACGATATCAGCGACAGGATTGATAAACTGGGCGATGCATATGGCGATGTGAGTGAGAAGATAGACAGGCTCGGTGATAATATGAGCGGCAGGTTTGACCGCATGGGAGAGCATGTCAGGGCAAGACTTGAATACGCCAGAGATAACCTTATGGATCTGGGTGACAGGATCATTCCGGACAGCGGATCAAAGGTCAGGGACGAGCTGGTGTCACTCAGGGATAAGTACGCATCCGTGTTAAAAGAGTATGCATCATATTCGAATCCCGGGAAGGCTTTCAGAAGATTCTTCATAAGATCCATATTCAGAGCAAACCCTTCCATTACATCGGACGAGTACCGGGAAGCTCTTGAGGAACTGAAGACGAATGTATC
Source organism: uncultured Lachnospiraceae bacterium (assembly GCA_902761225.1). Classification (GTDB taxonomy): domain Bacteria; phylum Bacillota; class Clostridia; order Lachnospirales; family Lachnospiraceae; genus AC2028. The sequence goes on from CACWJQ010000047.1 coordinate 15,504, forward strand.
GGGTAACGGTGACCGTTTACCGGATGACACGGATGAAAAACAGAACTAAACAGTAAAGAACAAGGAGCTTTTGCTGTTATGCCTGTTCTACGCGGTTTCTTCCGCCTTTCTTGGCCTTGTATAATGCTCCGTCCATTCTGTTGAATGCAGCTGACAGGCTGTCATCCTTGGTCAGTTCCGTGAGTCCTATACTTACCGTAATATGACCGGCAACCTCGAACTCTTCGGAAGCGATCTTCTGGCGGATGTCCTCCGCATATTCAAGGATCCGGGATGAGTCAGTGTCGTAACATACAGCCACGAATTCCTCACCGCCCCATCTTCCTATCACGGCATTGCGCTTACTGAAGTAATCCTTGATCAGATATGCAAAATGCTTGAGGGTCATATCGCCTACAGCATGTCCGAACTTATCGTTGACATTCTTGAAGAAATCTATGTCGAACATCATCATCGAGACTTTTCTGCTTGTACGGCCGACGATCTCGATCGCATTATAGATCTCGGTCTCGATCCTTCCGTGGTTGAATACATCGGTAAGGGTATCCTTTGATGCAAGCTCTTCGTATTTCTTGAGAGTTGACATCAGCTGTACTGAATTCTCATGTATATCCTGGACCATGAAGACATATCTGAAGTCCTCTTCACTGTTATTGGTCTCGGCACGTGAGAAGATCAGCTTGACCCAGATATACTTGCCTTCAAGATTCTGCATCAGGCAGTCGAATGATGATGTACGACCGGGAAGGAGATTGCCCTTCAGATACTCGGGATCGGTCCTCTCAAGGAAGAGCTGCTGGTCGTCCGGCCAGATCATATTGACGATCATCATTCTCCATTCGGAGTATTTGATGCTCGACTGAATTGTCTCATCGGAGATCTCGGTTATGCTTATGCTCGAAGTGGAATCCTTGAACAGATCGATATACATGGAGAAAAGATAAGTGTTCTGGATGGTCGTTATCTTTTCATTGGTCATGAAATCCTGTATGTACTCACTGTTATCCAGCTCATCCAGGATCAGGAGATACAGCTTCTCGCTTTCGGGATATATGGTCATCTGGACTGAGTGCGGAGTATCATTCTCAACGATCTTCAGTCTCTTGCTGTATTTTCCGTTGAACTTACCGAAGGTGGGAGCGAATACCTGATAATCCTCTGTGATCGTTTCCTGTCCTTTGTTCAGGTGGAACCAGAGCTTCTGTATCAGGTCGGTGTATTTTCCGCTGGACTCAATGAAGGTGGAAAGAAAACCTCTTTGGACGAGAGTCCTGTAAGTATCGGATTCCGCATCCACCAAAAGAACAGCATCCACATTATTCCCCATAAATGCGTTTGCGTCATCAAGAGTATAGTTTTCGAATCTTGTACCCATGATCTGTACCCCCTTTTTATGACATTATACCCCTAAAGACTGACATTGTAATCAATGTAGTTATCTGATGGTCTTCAGAACTTATCCTTTTGGGAATATTTCTCTTCACAATACCTGCATCTGTAGATCTCTTTTTCTTCATCCGCAAGGAAGAAGATATGAGGGAGCTCCTGCTCAATCGAGGTGATGCATCTGGGATTGTGGCACTTTATGACATTCCTTACTTCCCTGGGAAGCTTGAGGCTTCTCTTTTCGATTATCTCACCGGCTTTGATGACATTTATGGTGATGTTATGGTCAATGAATGCAAGAACATCAAGATCGAGAGTATCGATATCGCATTCAACCTTCAGGATATCCTTCTTACCCATTATCTTGGAACGTGCATTTTTGATTATGGCGACAGTACAGTCCATCTTGTCCAGTCCGAGATGCTCATATATGCTCATGGACTTTCCGGCCTGTATATGGTCAAGGACGAAGCCTTCTTCAATCTTACCTACGTTAAGCATTTCTACCTCCGTTTCGCTGCAAAGCGATATTTATCCATTCATTTAAGTCTCTGCGTTCAGTCCCAGCAGTGTCATTATCAGAGCCATTCTGACATACATTCCGTATTTAACCTGCTTGAAGTAGCATGCTCTGGGATCTTCATCCACCTCTACCGATATCTCGTTGACTCTGGGAAGAGGGTGGAGTACCAGCATATCTCTGCTTGCAAGATCCAGCTTTTCCTTGGTGAGGATGTAGAAATCCTTGAGTCTTACGTAATCCTCTTCGTTGAAGAATCTCTCCTTCTGGACTCTGGTCATGTAGAGCATATTGAGCTCAGCTATGACATCCTCGAGCTTGATGACTTCCCTGTAGGGGATGTTCTTTTCCTTAAGCATATCGATGATGTAATCGGGAACCTTCAGCTCGGGAGGGGAGATGAATACAAAACTGATATTTTCATATCTCACAAGAGCGTTGATGAGGGAGTGGACCGTACGTCCGAATTTCAGGTCGCCGCAGAGACCTATTGTGAAGTTGCTGAGGCTTCCGTGCATTGTCCTTATGGTCATCAGGTCAGCAAGAGTCTGGGTGGGATGCTGATGTCCGCCGTCGCCTGCATTTATGACCGGTATCTCTGATTTTGAGGCAGCAACAAAGGCGGCACCTTCCTTGGGATGTCTCATGGCGCAGATATCGGCGTACTGTGAGATCACCTTTATGGTGTCGGATACACTTTCTCCCTTGGCTGCAGAGGAAGATCCCGCATCGGAAAATCCTATAACCTTTCCGCCGAGACGGAGCATTGCCGCCTCAAAGGAAAGCCTTGTTCTGGTGCTAGGTTCGTAGAAAGCAGTGGCCAGTATTTTGCCGTCGCAGACATGGGCGTATTTTTCGGGGCTTATCTCGATGTCTGCGGCAAGATCAAAGAGCTCGTCCAGCTCCTGAGTCGTGAAATCAAGCGGACTCATAAGATGTCTCATAAAAAAATCTCCTCCTTAGTAACTGACACGGTATTTCGCGGCAGTTCCTTAAAAAAGGACTGAAAATGAATTTCAGCCCTTGAATGATCAATTCCTGTATGTAACTAAATCCGAAAGCTCCTTGCGGTTTGGAGCAGCGGGTGATTCGTCTGAATATCCGACAGCAATGAGAGCTGTAAGTATCTGGCCTTCCGGAATGCCGATAACTTCAGCAGCGTTGTCATCATAGAGTCCCATGATCACAGTTGAAAGTCCTGCATCATATGCTGCGAGACAGAAAGTCTGAGCTGCGATACCGGAATCAAACATCTGCCATCCGCTGCCTAACGGAGTGGATGCCGATCCGTCTCTTTCATAGCCGCTTCTCTTGTCGATGATGCTGAGGGCAACCACCATGGGAGCATTTCTCATGATGTTACCGTTTCCTGCCCAGATTTCTGTGCATGCTGCAAGCTTATCCTTGGATTCGCCTGTCAGTACCGTATAACGGGTGACCTGGGTGTTCTTCCAGCTGGGGGCAAAGCGTGCGGTATCTATAACCGAATCGATCAGTTCTCTTGATACCTCGCGGGATGTATCGAATTTACGAATGCTGCGACGTTCTTTGATGCATTTTACCGTTTCCATATCGTCCCTCCTTATAAAAATCTACCGCTGAAAATTCTACCATTGAGAGATATATTTTTCAACGTCCCCGGAAAATATTGATGGAGGTTTTGGAATAATCATACAGTTCGGCACCCGCACTTTAATTGTCTGAAGATTTGTGGTATATTCAATTATGTATAAATGTGCGTTTTTGCCGAATATTCCGCGTTTGAAAGGAGAGGGCATGGGCTTTTTGAAGAAGCTTGGATATGGGCTTATGGCTGTTATCATAGCCATCTGCGTATTCGTGCTTCTCTGTGCCCTGAATCCAAAACTGACCGAAAGCATAAGCGGTATACTGTACGGTGAGGACGGCAGGAGCGGACTGATCGGAGGCAGGACTCTTGAGGACGATGAAGTCAGGGCTCCGGGCGTGCTGCCGGGAGGCGTTGTGATCCATCCTTCGGATGATGCCGATCCTGCAGCTCTGGTTCCTTATACACCTTACAGCGGTACTATCACCACGATACCGGAGAATGTGCTTGGAAGGAACGGACTTGCTCCCGTATCCGGCACCGGCCAGGAACTTACAGAGGTTCAGGCTAAGGAAGTTACCGGAAGCATTGACAAGGGATCGCTGGGTGAAGATCTTGATTTCGACCCGTTGTTCTATCCTTACTATGCGATGCTGGATGATACAACCCGGGCACTTTACAGACAGATATATGCCAACGCACGTGACATGAATGCGGCATTTGCCCCGTGTGAGGATGTTAATACGGATCAGGTCCAGTATGCCTTCGAAGCCGTGTTCGGAGATCATCCCGAACTCTTTTACGTACAGACCGCATACACGGAGAAATACACTCCTGACAAGAAGGTCATCGAGATAGATCTGTCCTACTACACCATAGCCAATGACATTGAGAATGCCAGGGCGCAGTTTGAAAGTGCCGCAGGAGCAATTGAGGAGGCGGCCAGGCAGTACAGCGATGACTATTCGAGAGAAAAGTATGTACACGATACGCTTGTTGCAGGCGTTGTGTATGATGCATCCGCACCGATGGACCAGAGTGCATACAGTGCTCTTGTAAATGGCAGGAGCGTATGCGCCGGCTATGCCAGAGCATTTCAGTATGTGTGCCAGAAGCTGGGAATTCCCGCATATTACTGTGCGGGGACCTCGGGGGAGGACCATGCCTGGAATATTGTTAAACTAAGTGACGGATATTATAATGTTGATGTTACATGGGATGATGCGGATCCCGCCTCCTATGATTACTTCAACAGGACTGACGGGGATTATGCAGGGACCCATGTAAGAAAGAGTCTTTCAGTATATCTTCCCGCATGCGGGGGAACACAGTTCAGAGGACTTGAGAGCGGTGCACCTGCCACGCAGGATGAAGAGACAGAGCTGCCCACGGAAAGAGAAGGGTACGATCCTTACTTTGATCCTTTCATCAATAACGATCCACAGGAACCGCTTGATTATGAGAAGGAACATCCGGAGGATGTGTCCGGGAACGGAGGCACCGGACCTGATAATACGGTGGTACCCCATTCCGACGCCGCAGCCCAGCTTGCGATATACGGTCTGAAGGAAAGCGATGCTCTCACCACTGTTCAGGATTATTACAAAGATTGTAAGGTTCAGCTGGTGTCATGCGGAATGGGAGATCACAGATTCTACAATGTGGTTCCCGAGTCGCTGTTCAGGACTATAGAGAGCGAATACGGAAAGGGAAATTACCTGACCGGATATATGGACAGCGCGCTTAAGACCATAGGCGCCACCGGATGCAATATCGTTATCCAGGCCGAGAGACTCGGGGGCGGTTATTACCGGGTATGGCATAACGTGTACGTTTGGTAGGGTAAGAATAGGGGAGAATATGAATCCTTATCTGTTATTCAACTTGGGAGTGGACGGATTTGCAATCCTGGTTCTTTTCATACTTCTGTATACCAGTCTTGTCAGTCATGACAATACCGTGGATGTACGATTTATGAGAAGGACTCTGCTGATGCTGCTTTTGGTCCTTTTGTTTGATTTTTTCACATGGATCATGATAGGCAGACCCGGCTCCACTGTTCATGTACTGATGAACATAGTCATAACTCTGTACTATATGTGTCAGATCTATGCGGTGGTGGTATGGGCGCAGTATGTACAGTACAGGGTTAACAGAGTTCTTATGAGCAGGAAGAATACCTGGATATCCATTGTGCTCCCTCTGGGAACGGTATTTGTACTGCTGCTTACGAATCCGCTGACGCATTATACCTTCAATATAACTTCCGGCAACGAATATGAAAGAGGCCCCTTAAGTACTCCCATATGTCTGCTCGTTATGGGATATCTGGTGGTCACCAGTATATGGGTCCTGTATAAGAGAAGCAAAGAGATGCTGGCAAGCAGGAGAAGAGAGTATGCGATCCTTGCGGGATTTGTCGTGGCTCCCTTTATAGGTGTAGTTATCCAGCTGTCTCATTATGGTGTCAGCCTTATATGGACGCTGACATCAATAAGCATGCTGATGCTCTATATCAACAGATCCAGGGAGCCGAATCGGATGAGAGACTTACACTCATACTGATGGATGTTGATAAGTTCAAGCTCATTAACGATGAGCTGGGACATGATATGGGAGATGTGGCACTGAGGGAAGTGGCTGAGATCATAAGGCAGTCTTTTTCCAGCGGGCATAATTTCATCTCAAGATACGGAGGGGATGAGTTCGTTGTCGTGATCCCGCAGGTTGACGATCCCAGAATGATAGACGGCTTTATGAAATCGCTGAATTCCAATCTGGAGCATTTTAACGGTACCGGTGATTTCCCGAAGAAGCTGAGTATAAGCTGCGGAGTTGCCTTCTATCCTAAGGATGGCATTAACACACCCGAAGATCTTCTGAAAGCTGCTGATGCACAGATGTATGAGGAGAAGTCCCGCCATCACCAGCTTATGGGATATAAAAGATAAAAATGATCGGAGAATGAATTGTAATGAGTGAAAATGCAAATGTAACAGTGAGTGCACAGAGCGAAGCTCCAAAGAAGAAGGTTATGCTGTCCGGAATACAGCCAAGCGGAGACCTTCATCTGGGAAACTACCTGGGAGCCATCAAAAACTGGGGAGCAAGATCGGAAGAATTCGACTGCTATTACTTCATGGCAGACCTGCATACCATAACCGTAAGACAGGAGCCTGCGGAGCTCAGAAGGAGAACTCTTGAACAGCTTGCTCTTTATATCGCATGCGGTCTTGATCCTGAGAAGAATACTCTTTTCATCCAGTCTCAGGTACCTGCACATGCCCAGCTCGGATGGGTGCTCCAGTGCTATACCATGTTCGGTGAACTTACCAGAATGACACAGTTCAAGGATAAGTCGGAAAAGCATAAGGACAATATCAATGCCGGGCTTTTTGCATATCCTTCACTTATGGCTGCGGATATCCTTCTGTACAGACCCGATTTTGTTCCGGTTGGAGAAGACCAGAAGCAGCATGTGGAACTTACCAGAAACATCGCCACCAGGTTCAATTCCATATACGGTGAGGTGTTCAAGATTCCCGAGCCCTATATCGCAAAGACAGGGGCGAGGATCTACGGACTTACCACACCTGATTCCAAGATGAGTAAATCGATCCCTGAAGGATGCGTATTCCTTATGGATGATCCCGATACCATTGCCAGAAAGTTCAAGCGCGCCATAACTGATTCGGATACCGAGCGCTGCGTAAGATTCGATAAGGAAAATAAGCCCGGTGTATCCAATCTTATGAACATCTACAGTACCGTTACCGGCAAGAGCTTCGAAGAGATCGAGGCTGAGTTCGAAGGTAAGGGCTACGGAGTGTTCAAGCCTGCTGTAGGAGAAGCTGTTATAGAGACCCTCAGGCCTATCAGGGAGGAAGCCTCCAGGATCATGAAGGATAAGGCATACCTTGAGTCTGTATATAAGGACGGAGCTGCAAGGGCTTCAAGAGTTGCTGACAGAACTCTTGCCAAGGTATACAAGAAGATAGGATTCGCATTACTGTAAATGATCCGTTTTTTAATCAGGAAAATAAAACAAAAAGGTCTCGGCGCCGTTGTCAGGCTCTGTCTGCTGAGGATAAGGCATTTCTTCAGGATGCTTGCTTCGGGAAGCGGGATCAGGGCTGCATATATGGTCAGTATAGGAAGGCTTAAGTATGCAGACTATAACGCGTTCATAAAGCTTGAGGAGGCTAAGATACCTCATGAGGATGATCTTACGGATCATCCCCTGGTGTCCATCGTCATCCCTGTTTATAACATAGAAGACCGGTTCCTAAGGCCCTGTCTCGACTCGTGTCTGGACCAGATCTATCCCAACGTGGAGATATGTGTATCGGACGATAATTCCAGCATGGCATCTGTCAGGGATACTCTTAAAGAGTATGAGGCAAGGTACGATAATTTCCATGTCATGTACCGCAGTGAAAACGGCAGGATATCTGAAAATACCAACTCCGCACTTTCGCTTGCAAAGGGTGAGTTCGTGGCACTGGTTGACGATGACGATCTCCTGGAGCCCTATTCAATACTGGAGCTTGTAAGATACGTGAACGATCACCCCGGTACCGATGTGGTCTATTCCGATGAGGATATGCTCTCAGAGGACGGTACCGACAGACATGATCCCAAGTTCAAGCCGGACTGGTCGCCGGATTCATTCTTTTCCATCATGTATACCTGTCATCTGTGCATGATAAGAAGGTCTCTCATCGAACAGGTGGGAGGATTCGATAAGAGATATGACGGAGCCCAGGATTATGATCTTCTGATGAAGATCTCGGAGATCACAGATGGTATCGGTCACGTGCCGCAGATGCTGTATCACTGGAGAGAGATAAAGGGGTCCACGGCTCTTGATATGGGAGCCAAGGCCTATCTTAAGGATGCTACCGAGAACCTTAAAAAGGCTGCAATGGAAAGACGCGGTCAGAAGGGAAGGATAGAGTGGTGCGGCCGTAAGGATGTTGTTCAGTGCTATGCCGTATACGATCCCCGAGAAGATGACCTTGTAAGCATAGTCATCCCTTCCAAGGATAATTTTGAAGTATTAAAAAGATGTATCGACAGCATTTTTGAAGTTCCTGCCAGAGTTGCCTTTGAGGTCATTGTGGTGGACAACGGATCCGAAAAGGATAAGGACAGATATGCCGGATATCTTGCAGAGAAGAATTGCACTTACATCTATGAGCCGCTGAAGTTCAATTTCTCGAAAATGTGCAATATCGGCGCATCCCATGCAAAGGGCAATATCATCCTGTTCCTCAATGATGATATAAAGGTTCAGGGTGATGGCTGGCTTGCACGTATGGCCGGACATGCCGTCCTTGATCATGTGGGAGCTGTCGGATGCAAGCTGTATTACCCGAAGGGCAATATGATACAGCACTGCGGAGTTGTCAATACAGGGATAGGTCCCGGACATGCTTTCTACGGAATAGACGACAGCGATGCCGTCTGCTACGGAGGAAGGAATCTTCTTCCCTACAATTTCAGTGTGGTCACGGGCGCTGCTTTGATGGTGACCAGGGATAAGTTCTATGAGGCGGGCGGATTCGATGAATCGCTGATCGTGGCATATAATGATGTGGCGCTTTGCTTTTCACTTCTTGAGCATGGCTACAGGAATGTCTTAAGACCTGATGTGGCTCTGATACATTATGAGTCTGTGAGCAGGGGACTTGATTCCGAGAATGAAGAGAAGACAAAGAGAAGGATTGCCGAGATGGAAAGGCTGTATGAGCTTCATCCGTCCATGAAGGGAGTCGATCCCTGTTACAATCCCAATCTTAAAAGAGACAATGCCGACTTTTTGTACGGTGAGCCTGTTCTTGTTGAAAACGAAAGAAAACCGGAGGTGTAAGATGGCATTAAATGAAGCATGTGCAAAGCTTGAAGAAACAGTTAATTCCTATATCTTCCACAAGAATGAAGACACCAATTTAAAGCTCAGGGAAGAACTGGTGGACTTCATTGGCAGAAATGATACGATCTATACCTCTGTCAGGATACTTAAAAAGGGAGCTTCATTCGTTGATGTGGCAGGAGAGGTGAGTGCGGACGGATCAAGACCAATCTCCATCAGCCTTGTCGGTGCATCTGACGGAGTGTGGATCCCGGCCTTTACATCATCTGAACAGAAGAACCTGGGACCGGGACATGAACTTCTCGAGACAGGTATCATCTGGCTTCTTGACTATGCACTGTCTGTCAATGATGTAAGTGGAGTTACGATCAATCCCTTCGGAGAGCAGATCAATCTTGACCGCGATTCCATAAGAAGCCTTCTGAGGGCTGCAAATGTTGAGGAAGACTTCGAAAAGAAGGACGAAGCGTAAGCTTACGGAGCCGTCAAACTGACACGGAGTGACAAAGTGAACGAGGATTATTACAGAGGAATTGAATATCCTGAAAGGGAAGCCACCGAGGAATTTATCAACGAGGTCATAGCGCATCTCGACAATGAGCTTGAGATAGGTGCGGTAAAGATGACTGTTGAGATGGATGATCATCAGGAAGAGCACTCAAGGGTCTCGCACAAATGCTCCAAGGCATACGGGCGTGAAGCCACAACCATGATAGCCCAGCTCGACATGATCCATGATCTGTATCTGTCGGATCTTAAGGATGAGTGATCCGGGTTTTACGGGTGGATATACAGGTATTTTGATAATTGTTAGCACTCAGAGCATCTGAGTGCTAATTTTTTATTGACTTTGGTGCAAAAGGGTCATAAGATAGGTTTTGTTGAAAAAATGCAGCGCATTTGTTGCGTTTAAGGAGGCAGATATTATGAGTGAAAAAATTGGAAATAATCAAGAAGTGGATGTATTCAGATCATGATATTTTCTATCGTGAACTGGTATCAAACGGGTGTGATGCCGTTACCAAGCTTAAGAAGCTTGATATGATGGGTGAATATGAACTTCCCGAAGGCTACAAGGGAAGGATCGATGTATGTCTTGATCCCAAGGAAAAGACCATAACCATTACCGATAACGGACTTGGAATGACCGCGGATGAGGTTGAGGAGTACATCACCAAGATCGCATTTTCGGGAGCTACCGATTTCATCGAGAAGTACAAGGATAAGAGCAATTCCGACCAGATAATCGGACATTTCGGACTCGGATTCTATTCCGCGTTCATGGTTGCGGATGAAGTCCATATAGATACTCTGTCGTATAAAGAGGGTGCACAGCCGGTTCACTGGGAATGCGACGGAAGCACTTCATATCAGATCTCTGACGGCGATAAGGCTGAGGTCGGTACGAAGATCACCCTGTTCGTAAATGAGGACTGCCTTGAGTTCTGCAATGAATACAAGGCAAGAGAGGTTCTCAAAAAATACTGCGGATTCATGCCCACAGAGATCTACATGACCAAGAAGGATGATGATTCCACCGAGACCATCGATCTTGAGGATAAGAGAGATGATGATGTTGTTGTGGAGGAGATCCATCCCACGGTAGAGAAGAAGGAAGACGGAACCGAGGAGGTAAAGGGCAAGGAGCGTCTCAAGATAAAGAAGCGTCCCGAACTTATCAACGATCCCAATCCTCTCTGGACCAGGACTCCTTCCGAGTGCAAGAAGGAGGATTACCTCGAGTTCTACCGCAAGGTATTTCAGGACTACAAGGAGCCTCTTTTCTGGATACACATGAACATGGATTATCCTTTCAACATGAAGGGAATCCTGTATTTCCCCAAGATCAATATGGAATATGATTCTCTTGAGGGAACCATCAAGCTTTACAATAACCAGGTGTTCATCGCCGACAATATCAAGGAGGTCATCCCCGAGTTCCTGATGCTCTTAAAGGGTGTCATCGACTGCCCGGACCTTCCTCTGAACGTTTCAAGAAGCGCACTTCAGAACGACGGATTCGTTAATAAGATCTCGGAGTATATCTCCAAGAAGGTTGCAGAGAAGCTGTCGGGAATGTGCAAGACCGAGAAGGAAGAATACGAGAAGTACTGGGATGACATAGCTCCCTTCATCAAGTTCGGATGCCTCAAGGATGACAAGTTCTGTACCAAGATGAACGATTACATCCTCTTCAAAAACATCGACGGAAAGTATCTGACACTTCCCGAGTGCCTTGAGACGAAGCCTGTGGATGATGAGACGGAAGAGGGCGAAGAGAACACTGAAAAGGCTTCTGAAGATACCGCGGAAAAGACTGCAGATGAAGCTTCAGAAACCGGATCCGAAGAAGAGAAGGAAGAAGAGAAGAAGGAAAAGACCATCTACTATGTGACCGATGAACAGCAGCAGAGCCAGTATATTGCAATGTTCAAGGCAGCCAAGATGGATGCAGTGATCCTTACCCACAATATCGATATGCCCTTCATACAACAGCTTGAGAGCAAGAATGAGGGAATAAGCTTCAAGCGTATCGATGCAGATGTCACAGACGCCATGAAGAGCAAGACTTCCAAGAAGGCAGAGGAGGAACTTGCAGAGCTGACCACCAAGGTTGAGGGCATCATGAAGAAAGTCCTCAAGAAGGATAAGATCACCATTAAGGTTGAAAAGCTCAAGAACAAAAAGGTTGCATCCATGCTCACTCTTTCCGAGGAGACCCGCAGAATGCAGGATATGATGAAGATGTACTCCGCAAGGGGAATGGATATGGGCGACTTCGGAAGCGAAGGCGAGACCCTCATCCTGAATGCGGGACATCCCCTTGTAAAGTATGTTACCGAGCATGAGGATGGTGAGAACACCAGGATGATCTGCGAACAGCTCTATGACCTTGCCAAGATCCAGCAGGCACCTCTTTCCGCAGATGATATGGCCAGGTTCATCACAAGGAGCAATGATATACTGATGCTTCTTACGGAAGAAAAATGATCACTGAGTTAAAAGCGGGTGAATGGGGGCGGTTTACCGTCCTCCGTTCACCCCTTTTTATTTACTAAATCCCACTCTTTTGGTATAATTACAATATCTTTGTGAAGGTGGGGATACGGGTAAATGCGCCGGGTTCTTTCGAGAATATTACAGGGCAATTACACATCTGAAGATCTTACTCTTGACTTCTCCTGTTCCAGGATTGAATTGGATGTTCCGGCGGGTGAGGAATATGAGGGATCTTTTCACGTATATTCACCCACATCTTCCGTTCCCGAGGGTAAGATAATATCATCCGACCTGAGAATGGTACTTATCAACGATACTCTTACCGGAACCGATTCGGAGATAATATTCAGACTTGAGAAGGATTACTGTTACGAGGGAGATACGGTAAAGGGAGTCTTTTCCGTGATTTCCAATATGGGCGAGTATTATATTCCCTTCACCGTTAATATCATCAGGGCTGTTCCCGAATCATCCATAGGTCCCATCAGGAATCTGTTCCACTTCACCAATCTTGCGAGAGCAGACTGGAAGGAAGCGGTCTCGCTTTTCTATTCAAGACATTTTCGCAGTGTCATAGCTGATGCCGACACCCAGACTAAGCTTGCATATAAGGCTCTTTCCACCCAGAGAGGCAATGAGATGGGTGTGGAGGAGTTTCTTATCTATGCCGGCAAGAAGAACAGGGTAACATACAGCTTCAAAAGCGGTGAGATAGATATCAATATTCCTGCAAGAGAAAGAGGCAGCGGCCTCAAGGAAGTGGGAGTCGAGATAAGCAAGGACGGATGGGGATATACACGTCTTAATGTCAGATGCGAGGGTGAATTCCTGTTCACCGAGACCAAGTCTCTGTGCGAGAATGATTTCTCCGGCAATATCTGTACTCTCAAGCTTTTCGTAGATACTTCAGGATGCGCTCCCGGTCTTCATCCCGGCAAGATCATTCTGTTCAATTCATATACAGAGCTGGTGATCCCTGTTTCCTTAAGCGTTGGAGGCAAGTCCAAGATCGCAGGCATGCAGCGTTCAAGAAAGGCTCTTTTTGTCAGGGTTACTGACTGCTATATCCGTAATCTCCTGGGCTCGGACAGCGGAAGTGCATTTATCGCCGAGCAGAACAGACTTGTGGATCAGATGCTGACGCTGGATGAGTGCGATATAACAGCCAAGCTCATGCAGGCTCATCTCCTTCTCATACAGGGAAGGGAGAGCGAAGCTGAATGGACCTGTGGTTATGCATCCGATCTTCTTGAGAAGAATGAGGGTGCAAGGGCCGTTAATTCAAGATCCTATGTCCTTGATGCCGCCTATCTTGATTATCTGAGGATCAAGACCGGAGACGAGAAGACATCGAAGAGAGCCCGCAGACATCTCGAGGAGATGACGAAGCGTTTCCGCGATGACTGGCGCGTAAGATGGCTTTATGCCAAGGTCCGCTATGAGGAAAACAGCGATCAGGGTGCAATGTGGGATGAGATGAAGCATATCTGTGAAGAAGGATGCAACAGCCCTGTCATTTATGCTGAGGGCACCATGCTTCTTAAGGACGATCCTTCACTTGCTTCGGAGCCTGACAGGTTTACGCTTCAGACGATCCTCTTCGGTCTCAAGAAGGAAGTGCTGGGCGAGGAACTTAAGGAGAATCTGCTCTATATCTCCGGAAGAAGCCGTACATCCATACCGCTCCTTCTCAGAAATCTTGAGCTTATGTATTCCGTAAGTCCGGATAACCGTGTCCTTGAAGAGATCTGTTCGCAGCTGATCAGAAGCTTCAGGAGGGATAAGGAATCCGCAGAGTGGTACAGGAAGGCCACACTTGAAGATATCAAACTCACCAATCTATATGAGAACTATGTGATGAGTCTCGATGAGAACTCATTTGCCGATATCCCGATGAACGTGCTTAAGTACTTCTCGATGTCGGATACTCTCGATGCACCCCATACGGCAAGTCTGTATCACTATGTGATCAGACACAAGAAGGAATTAGGTCCTCTTCTGGATGTGTATCTTCCCAAAATGGAAAGCTTTGCCCTTGACCAGATAGGGAAGGGAATCATCACAAGACATCTTGCAGCTCTTTACTATGATGTGGTAAGTCCCGCATCACTTGACAGGAATAATGCCAGGATCTTCGCCGACATGCTCTTTTCAGTGTGGCTTAAGACAACGGATCCCAAGTATGTCAAAGCCTTCGTATACCAGAAGGGCTTCAGGCATCCCTGGGAATACAAGCTCGGTGAAGGCGGGGGCTGGGTATCCGTGTACGGAAGCGATTATGTCATCGCTCTCGAGGATACACAGGGCAACAGGTATGTAAAGAGCGGAGAATATACTCTTGAAAAGCTCATGCTTCCCGGAAAATTCATGAAGGCGGTGTCGGATTGCGTATACGATAACGACAGGTTCAACATGAGCATTCTCTCATCCATTAAGGGTGAGGACAGGATCGATGAGACCAATATACTGAGATATCAGAATCTTGCTGCTTCCACCGGACTCGAGAAGCATACGGCAGATGAGTACCTCCTTAAGATACTTGATTACTACGCCGTTGCAGGCGACAGGAGTGCTCTTGTAAACGGTCTTAAGAAGATAGATCCCGTTCTTATGAGTCCCGCCAACAGATGCGAGATCATGAGGCTTATGCTTCAGACCTCTGACTATAAGCCTATCTATGAACTGATAAAGAGCTGCGGTCCCTATTTTGCGGATCCCAGATATATGCAGACCTTCCTCGACAGACAGCTCATGGATACCGAGGAGGAAGATCCCTTCCTTACAGCCTCTGCCATCTACTGCATCAGTCTCGGCAAGAAGGACGGTATCATCTTAAAATATCTGTCATTGTATTATCGCGGTCAGTGTAAGGACCTGAGAAATATATGGAAGATGTCAGCGGGATACGGCGTTGACAGAAGGGCCATCGAGGAGCGGATGCTGATACAGATGCTGTACAGCGGAGCATTCGTTGGCGAGAGAAACGATATCTTCGAGGATTATCTTACCCAGGAACCGGACCCTGATGTGGTGAAGGCGTTCCTGCTCCAGTCCTGTTACGATTATTTTGTACATGAGAAACTGATATCTCCCGGTGTTTTTGCGGAGCTTGACAAGCTCGAGCAGGAAACGGGTGTGCTTCCCAAAGAGGCAGGACTTGCATATCTTAAGTACTATTCCGAAAGCCCCAGGGAAATGGATGATGCTATAAGGGAGAGAGTCATTGATCTTCTCACCGGAATGATGAAGGAAAGGATACATCTGGGAATGTTCCAGAATTTCCTGTCCACCGAATCCTTCCCTGAAGGCGAGCTGAGAACAAGGCTTCTTGAAGTGATGGATGTGATGAGTGACAGGGCTGTCATTGATTACAGAGCTACGGAAGGAAACAGCGCCGTCATCCATTATACCTTTGCAAGCGAGCAGGATGAGAATGCAGGATACAAGGAAGAACGCATGAGGGATGTGTGCGGAGGCGTATGCTTCAAGGAGTTCGTGCTGTTCTTCGGAGAATGCGTTCAGTATTACATAACCGAGGAGACCGCTACCGGTTCCGAACTCAGGACCAGCGGAGTGCTCAGGAAAAACGATGTCCTCGGATCTGAGGACGGTTCAAAATTCGGACTTATATCCGATATGATCGTGAGCAACACTCTTCAGGATTATGATACATTTGACAAGCTGTACGACGAATACTATAAGAAGGAGTTTCTGAACAAAAAGCTGTTCAGATTGGAGTGATATGTTAAAACTTCCGGGGGGCTTTGGCGGTTCCGGAAAACGATATATTGTAGGGTTTGACCTGACCGACACTTCCTGCGGCATCAGTTACTGTTCAGACCAGGGTGATATCCGGACCGTTTCACTGGTTGCGGGTTCGGAGGAGTATGTCATTCCCATGGCTCTTTCCAAGAGGCATGGGGCCGGACAGTGGTTCTTCGGAAAAGATGCCTTTGCATCGGCTGAAGCCGGGGAGAGTATTCTTGTCGGCAATCTTTTCAGCAAGGCTCTGTGGGGTGAGGATACCCATATAGACGGTCTTGTGTACGGAGCAGGAAGCCTCTTTACTCTTTATCTGAAGAGAGCCTTCGGACTTTTACAGAGTGTAGGTTCTTCCGACCGGATGGAAGCGGTTATGTTCACACTTCCGGAGGTGACTGTTCCTGCAATGGAGCTTATCAGGGAATCGCTGAAGAGCCTTCATATCAAGACCGATAAGATATACTTCATGTCCCACTCGGAGAGCTTCTATCATTATGTTGCAAGCCAGGGGTATGAAAGACTGCATTCCAATCCGGTTCTCTTTACCGTTGATGACAGGAAGCTGTGCATGACCAGGCTTCCCGTGAACAGGCATACCATTCCCCAGGTTGTACATGCAGAGACTTCATACTTCGAACTTCCCAAGGACAGAGGAACTCTTCCGGACGATCTTGACAGTATGCTGTTAAAAGCAGTGCAGGGATCGGCTGTCTTCGGACAGGATTATTCATACTACCTGGTAGGCGAAGAGTTTACAGAAGATTCACTTTCCAATTCCCTCAAGTATATGTGCAACAAGGGAAAGGTTTTCGGAGGAACCAACCTGTTTTCCAAGGGGGCGGTGCTGGCACTTCTCGAGAAGAATGAAGTGACAGGCGCTGCGACCAGGAACAGGAAAAACAGCGGTGAGAAGAAGCCGGAATTCATATTCCTCGGAGATGACAAGCTTACCAGCAATATAGGAATGAACCTGTTAAGTCAGGGAACGGAAGCCTATTACGCACTTCTTGATGCGGGGACATGCTGGTTCGAAGCTGAAGCGACCGTTGAATTCTATATATCCGGCGGAAACGATGTGACACTTTCCGTATCCTCGATAACAGGGGGCGGCAAGTCGGATGTGATAATCAGTCTTGAGGGCTATGAGGGTGAGCTTACCAGAATGAAGCTGACCGCTTCGATGTCCGATATCAAGACATTGTTTGTGGTCATAGAGGATATGGGACTCGGTGCATTCACCAAGACCAAAGCAAGTAAGTGGGAAGAGGAGATAGTGCTTCCGTAATGGGCTCAAGAATTTCACTCGGAATAGGAATATATTCGCAGGTTCCCTATGTGATACCCGGTATAGAGATACCGGTGTACTGCATAGAGGAGCTTTGTGTTGCCTTCAGGGAAAATGCCGTTCTCATCGATGACCAGATCATGAACAAGGCCTTAACGGAATGGATATACAGGGATCTGGAACTGCGGGAACTTGCTGACGGGCTGGCCGGAATAATGAACAAGAAGCCCTCACTGGGTGAGTTCTGCAGATACATAATGGAGTATACCGGACTTTTTGACAGGGGTGTCATATTTGATGTCTGCAGGAAGCTTACCATGGGAGCCGGAATGTCCACCATGGAGCGTCAGAAGAAACAGGCCGATACCCTGGCGGAAAACGGTAATTATGAGGCCGCGATCCATGCATACCGGAACATGATCGATAAATGGAGCGAATCGGTAAATGAAGAATCGCCGGTCACCGCAAGACTTCTGGGAAGCGTATATAACAATCTGGGATGCTCATATGCTGGCATGATGAAATACAGACTTGCAGCAGCTTCCTTTAAGAAAGCCTACGGATATGACCCTACACCGGAACACCGTCACTGCTATGTTGCATCACTCAGGCTGTCCATGACGAATACCGAATTTGTAGGCTTTGTTGCGGATAATCCGGAATACGGACCGGAGTCCATCGATATAGAGAGCGAGATAGACAGTCTGAAGAAGGAGTATGAGACCGGGGGAGAAGGCATCACCCACCAGATCATGAAGACGACAAGAGCCCAGTTCGATGGTGCGGACATATCTCTTGATAATGAGCACATAATAGAGGGGCTTAAGGATAGGTACAGGAATCAGCTTCCGGTGAGTTAAATGGGATTTTTCTCAAAACTGTTAAAAAAAGCATCATGGAAAAAGACGGTCTTCAATGAATCCGAGAACGAGGATATCATCTATGACAGGGAAGGCATAGACTTTCATGACCAGACTCAGAGAACAAGGTATATCGCCGAGTGTCTCGAGCAGATGGCTGAGGGTTCCCGTGAGATGGATCTTCTCAAATCCGAGTACGACATGGTGACTTCGTATCTGAAGGATATGGAGGAGATAGAGGCTCTTCCCGGTGCCCAGAGATCCGAGGTAAACGCCATAGCACGAAAGCTCATGTCCTATGAAGAGGATATAGAGAAGTTCCGGAGCAGAAAATCTCCTCTTACCGATGAACAGTTTGCATCTCTCAGAAGGAGGGAGAAGGATATCCCCGGCGGCCTTGCCACAATCAAGGAAAATGAGCGGATGGCAGTCCTTATCCGGAAGGATCTCAAAAGGCTTGACGGCGAGAGAAAGGCTCTTGCCTTCAGAAGAAATGAGCTCCATGAGACCATGGACAATATGCGCGGCATGGCGATCATATTTACCACTGCAGCCGCGCTTCTTCTTTTGATCCTTGTCATAATGCAGTTTGCTCTTGGCATGAACGTCTATATCGGGTATTTTCTGTGCATCGCCTGTGCCGCCATAGCCCTTACAGTGGTATGCGTAAGATTCATCGATGCGAATCATGAACTTGCCAAGACATCCGGAAGCATGGGAAAGCTCATCCAGCTTCAGAATACTGTCAAGATCAGATATGTGAATAACCGCAATCTGCTTTCATATCTGTACATCAAGTATGAATGTAAGAACGGAAAGGAACTGGAAGAGCTGTGGAGCATGTATTCACGCGAGGCTGAAGAGAGAAGACAGTTCAGCGAGAATTCCATAGGAGCGGTCGAAGCCAGGGAAGACCTCATAAGGCTTCTTGCCAGGTATCACATAGCAAAGCCTGCCAGATGGGTGGATCAGATCCCTGCCCTGCTTGACAAGAGGGAGATGGTGGAACTAAGGCACGGATATATACTCAGAAGGCAGTCCCTCAGGGAACAGATAGATTATAATGACTCTCTGGCACGCTCTGCCAAGAACGAGATAACCGGTGTGGCCAAGGCGTATCCCATGTATGCTTCGGAGATACTTGAGATGACAGAGAAGTTCGAACCTGAAGGGGCATAAGTTTATTTGCAACCTTGCGCATAAAAGTGTATAGTATGTTGGTCTTTTACATGACCATTTATGAAATTGAAAGAGGAGAAGAAAATGGAAGAACTTAAGCCGGTAAAAGAGGGAAAAGTAAGGGAGATCTATGATAACGGAGATTCTCTGATCATGGTAGCTACCGACAGGATCAGCTGCTTTGACGTGATACTCCACAATATCGTTACCAAGAAGGGTACAGTCCTTACCCAGATCTCAAAGTTCTGGTTCGATTACACAAAGGATATCGTTCCCAATCACATGATCACTACCGATAATAACGAGATGCCTGAGTATTTCAGACAGCCTCAGTTTGTCGGCAATTCAATGATGTGCAGAAAGCTTGAGATGCTTCCTCTCGAGTGCATCGTAAGAGGATATATCACAGGAAGCGGCTGGGCTTCATATCAGAAGAACGGAACTGTATGCGGTATAACCCTTCCCGAGGGACTTAAGGAAAGCGAGAAGCTTCCTGAGCCCATCTATACTCCTTCAACCAAGGCTGAGATCGGTGATCACGATGAGAACATCTCTTATGAGCAGAGCATCGCACATCTCGAGAAATATTATCCCGGAAAGGGAGAGGAGTATGCTTCAAAGCTTAAGGAGCTTACCATCACTCTTTATAAGAAGTGTGCGGATTACGCCCTTACAAGAGGCATCATCATTGCAGATACCAAGTTCGAGTTCGGACTTGATGAGGAAGGCAATATCGTTCTTGCAGACGAGATGCTCACTCCCGACAGCTCCAGATTCTGGCCTCTTGAGGGATACGAAGCAGGAAAGAGCCAGCCTTCATTTGACAAGCAGTTCGCTCGCGATTGGCTGAAGGCTCATGAAGGAGAGCATGACTGGACTCTTCCTCAGGATATCGTAGACAAGACCATCGAGAAGTATCTCGAAGGCTACAGACTTCTTACAGGAAGCGAACTTTAACGGATAGTTTTATTCATATGTTTTAAAGAAAGGTTTTGTTATGGCAACAGATCGTTATTCAAGCCCTCTTTCTGAGCGTTATGCAAGCAGGGAGATGCAGTTTATTTTTTCGCAGGACAAGAAGTTCCGCACCTGGAGAAAGCTCTGGATCGCACTTGCAGAAACTGAGATGGAACTCGGACTTTCCGAAAACGGCAAGCCCGTTATCACTCAGGAGATGATAGATGAACTCAAGGCCCATGCCGATGATATCAATTACGATGTGGCAAGGGAAAGAGAAAAGGTTGTACGTCACGATGTAATGAGCCATGTCTATGCTTACGGACAGCAGTGTCCCAAGGCAGCAGGCATCATCCATCTCGGTGCAACAAGCTGCTATGTCGGTGACAACACCGATATCATCCTCATGAAGGAAGCACTGCTTCTCATCCGTAAGAAGCTCCTTAACGTCATCTCCAACCTTGCACAGTTTGCAGATGAGTATAAGGATCTTCCCACCCTTGCATTTACACATTTCCAGCCCGCACAGCCTACAACGGTAGGTAAGAGAGCTACCCTGTGGATGAATGAGTTCATGATCGATCTCGAGGATCTTGATCATGTACTGGGAAGCTTAAAGCTTCTGGGCTCAAAGGGAACCACCGGAACACAGGCTTCGTTCAAGGAGCTCTTTAACGGGGATGATGAGACCATCGATAAGATCGATCCCATGATCGCCGCAAAGATGGGATTCGATGCCGTATATCCCGTATCCGGACAGACATATTCCAGAAAGGTCGATACCAGAGTTGTAAATGTTCTTGCAGGTATCGCAGCTTCTGCTCACAAGATGAGCAATGATATCAGACTGCTCCAGCACTTAAAGCAGGTGGAGGAGCCTTTTGAGAAGACTCAGATCGGATCTTCCGCAATGGCATACAAGAGAAATCCCATGAGAAGCGAGAGGATAGCATCCCTTGCAAGATACGTAATGGTCGATGCCCTCAATCCCGCCATCACTTCAAGCGTGCAGTGGTTCGAGAGAACTCTTGATGATTCTGCCAATAAGAGACTATCCGTTCCCGAGGGATTCCTCGCTACGGACGGAATACTGGATCTGTGCATGAATATTACCGCTCCCGGCGGAATGAAGGTATATCCCAAGGTCATCGAGAAGCAGTTCATGGCAGAGATTCCCTTTATGGCTACCGAGAATATCATGATGGATGCCGTTAAGAACGGCGGTAACCGTCAGGAGCTTCACGAGAAGATCAGGACCCTTTCCATGGAGGCCGGAAAGCACGTCAAGGAAGAGGGAAGAGACAATGATCTTCTGGAAATGATCGCTGCTGATCCCGATTTCAACATGAGCCTGGACGACCTTAAGAAATCTCTCAAGCCCGAGAATTACGTGGGAAGAGCCCCCAGACAGGTTGAGGTATATCTCAGGGATGTGGTCAGACCCGTGCTTGATGCCAATAAGGATGTCCTCGGACTGAGCGCGGAGATCAACGTTTGATGTTTTTATGCTTTACTAAATGAAAGCGTTAAGTTAAAATAAGTGGTCGGGGCTGTTACAGGCCCCGGCAGATGATGATTTATAACAGAGTTTTGAAAGGCGGAAATTAAATGGTCTCAGCTATCGTTGGTGCTAACTGGGGTGATGAAGGTAAGGGTAAGATGACCGATATGCTTGCCGCTGATTCCGACATCGTCATCAGATTTCAGGGCGGAGCAAATGCAGGACATACAATAGTCAACAACTACGGTAAATTTGCTCTTCACACACTTCCTTCGGGAGTGTTCTATTCACATACCACTTCCATTATCGGAAACGGTGTTGCACTCAACATTCCTCTTCTCATCGATGAGATTAACGGACTGGTTGAGAAGGGCGTTCCCAAGCCCCACATTCTTGTTTCTGATCGTGCACAGATCGTTATGCCTTATCACATTCTCTTTGATAAGTACGAGGAGGAGAGACTTGCAGGAAAGTCCTTCGGATCCACCAAGTCCGGAATAGCTCCTTTCTATTCAGACAAGTATGCGAAGATCGGATTCCAGGTAAGCGAGCTTTTCGATGATGAACTTCTTGAAGAGAAGGTTCCCAGGGTTCTTGTCCAGAAGAATGTACTTCTCAGAGAACTCTACAAGAAGGATGAGATAAGCGTAGAAGAGACTCTTGAAACTCTCAGAAAATACAGAGATCTCATTGCTCCCTATGTATGTGACGTATCTCTCTACCTGGATGAGGCACTCAAGGCGGGCAAGAAGATCCTTCTTGAGGGTCAGCTCGGAACCATGAAGGATCCCGACCACGGAATCTATCCCATGGTAACATCCTCATCAACTCTTGCATCCTATGGTGCCATCGGAGCAGGTATCCCTCCTTATGAGATCAAGAGGATCGTAACAGTATGTAAGGCATATTCATCCGCAGTAGGAGCCGGTGCTTTCGTATCCGAGATCTTCGGACAGGAAGCTGACGATCTCAGAAATCACGGCGGAGACGGCGGAGAGTTCGGTGCCACCACAGGACGTCCCAGAAGAGTGGGCTGGTTCGATTGTGTTGCCTCCAGATACGGATGCAGACTTCAGGGAACCACCGAAGTGGCATTCACTGTCCTCGATATACTTAAGTACCTTGATGAGATTCCCGTATGTGTTGCTTACGAGATAGACGGCAAGGAGACCAAGGACTTCCCCGTAACCTGCAAGCTTGAGAAGGCTAAGCCCGTACTCAGGACATTCAAGGGATGGAAGACCGATATCAGGGGAATCAAGAACTATGATGATCTTCCCGCAGAATGCAAAGAGTATGTTGAGTTCATCGAGAAGGAGATCGGATATCCCATTACAATGATATCCAACGGACCTTCAAGAGATGACATCATCTATCGTACCTCACCTCTTTCAAAGTAAGTCCATGAGACCTGAGCGTGCTCAGGTCTCATTTATTGTCCGAAGACCGGTGCAAATGGCAGGGAAATGAAATGATCAGAAATATCGTATTTGATATAGGCAATGTGCTCGCAGATTTCAGATGGGAGGGATTCCTTGCGGACAAGGGCTTTGATGAGAATATGGTCCGGCGCATAGGAAAAGCTTCCGTCAATGACGGATACTGGCATGAATTCGACAGGGGAGTTTTGACCTATGATGAGATCTTCGCTGGATTCGTATCCAATGATCCCGGGATAGAGGCAGAGCTCCATAAGGCTTATGATGATTTTAGCGGGATCGTGACAAAAAGAGATTATTCCATACCATGGATAGAGAGCCTCAAGGCTGCGGGATACCGGGTTTACTATCTGTCCAATTATCCGGAAAGGATCTACACCGACTGCAGGGAGGCACTGGATTTTACGGATCATTGTAACGGAGGGATACTCAGCTTTCAGGAGAAGGTGGTAAAACCGGACAGAGAGATGTATGAACTGCTCCTTAAAAGATACTCCCTTGTGCCGGAAGAATGTGTCTTTATGGATGACCTTGAGCCCAATGTAAAAGCCGCAAGACAGTGCGGCTTCAATGCGTTCGTATTTACAACCAAAGATGAGGCGGAAGAGGAACTGAGAAAACTGGGAGTCCGCATCTGACAGATACTCCTGCTTAACATTCAATTTGCGCAGCCCGCCTGAGCCGGCACGGAGAAGCCTCACATAAACCGGTTCCCGAGGCCACTGTCTGAGCAGCTCGCGCACCTTTAGCGCGAGCGTTGCGAGCCTACCGAGGGCGGTTTTGCGTATGTGAGGCGTGCGTAGTGCCGAAAAGCGAAGGCACTGGCAAGCAAATGAATTTAAGCAGGAGTATCTTTATTCTGCTCATTCCCGGTTGCTTCTGCTTTGGCGGCTTCATCTGCTCCGGGAACCTCCGGAACACTGGCTATGGTCTTCTTTCCTGTGATCTGGGTATAGATCCAGATGTAGATATATGCAACGATGGGAACTATCACCGTGGCAAACAGGCATATTGCGAAGAGCCTGCTTCCGGATTCGGGCATGATGATGGCTGCTATGAGTGTTCCTATGTAGATCATCACAAGAAAGATTATGCAAAGGATCGCGCAGATCCTCTTAGGTGTCCATTTATTCTTATTTTCCATATTTACCCCGTTCATCAGCCGGATTCCGATAAATACACGGATTCCGGTATTTTTTTACCAGTAATGAATATAATATACAAACAGGTGCCATTTTACAACAATATGCGACCTTTTGGGTGCTTTACATCATAAAATGGCGTATAATACATACGTGTGTTCATACGAACTGCCTGTCCGGCAGAGTATGGAAGATCACGGGACCTGTGATGGTCCTGCAGCGGCTTATGATTTGAGGAATCAGAGCGATGGATAAGATTGCCGGGATTGCTGAAGAGATACTCGAACAACTTGAGATACATGACGTGTTCACCGTGACTGTGGGCGGCATGACCGTTAATATTGCCGAGTCCGTGGTTGTCAGCTGGATAGTCATAGGCATTGTCCTGAT
>CACWJQ010000048.1 GCA_902761225.1 uncultured Lachnospiraceae bacterium
AGGCATTGAGCTTAAGTCTTCCGTTGATGGCTGGACTCATGAGCAGATGATGGATTTCATCAGGGAAAATTCCGTTCCCTGCCCTTCATGCGGAAAGCACAACTTTACCGATATAAGAGAATTCAATCTTATGTTCAAGACCTTCCAGGGCGTTACCGAGGATGCGAAGAGCGTTGTATATCTTCGTCCCGAGACCGCTCAGGGTATCTTTGTAAACTTTAAGAATGTTCAGAGAACCTCCCGTAAGAAGGTTCCTTTCGGAATCTGCCAGATCGGCAAGTCATTCCGTAACGAGATCACACCCGGAAACTTCACTTTCCGTACCAGAGAATTCGAGCAGATGGAGCTTGAGTTCTTCTGCAAGCCCGGAACACAGACCGAGTGGTTTGAATACTGGAGAAAGACCTGCTACGAGTGGCTTCTTTCACTCGGTATCAGTCAGGATCACCTTCGTCTTCGTGATCATGATCCCGAAGAGCTTTCTTTCTACAGCGATCATACAACCGATATCGAATATGCTTTCCCGTTCACCGAGTGGGGTGAGCTTTGGGGAATCGCTTCGAGAACCGATTACGATCTTACCAGACATCAGGAGACTTCCGGCCAGCCCATGGATTACTTCGATGATGAGCTTAATGAGAAGTACATTCCTTATGTTGTTGAGCCTTCACTCGGTGCAGACCGTGTTGTTCTCGCATTCCTTTGCGAAGCATATGATGAAGAGAACCTCGGAACCGAGGAAGCTCCCGATATCAGAACAGTGCTTCGTTTCCATCCTGCACTTGCACCTGTCAAGATCGGTATCCTCCCTCTTTCCAAGAAGCTTAACGAGGGTGCGGAGAAGATCTACGCACAGCTTTCCAGGAAGTACAATTGCGAATTCGATGACAGAGGAAATATCGGAAAGAGATACCGCCGTCAGGACGAGATCGGAACTCCTTTCTGCATAACCTACGATTTCGATTCCGAGACCGATAACATGGTAACCGTAAGATTCCGTGATTCCATGGAGCAGGAGAGAGTTGCCATCGCAGATCTCGACGCATATTTTGCGGATAAATTTACTTTCTAAGTAATTAGCTTGCTATTGGAGTAACAAGATGAAGAAATTTACTTACAATGAATTAAGAAATGCATGGCTTAATTTCTATAAGGAAAGGGGCCATGTGGATATCGGTGCGGTATCTCTCGTATCAGACGGTTCCACCGGTGTTATGTTCAATGTTGCCGGAATGCAGCCCCTTATGCCTTATCTTCTGGGAGAAAAGCATCCCAAGGGAACAAGGCTCTGCAATATCCAGGGCTGTGTAAGGACTAATGATATTGATTCTGTAGGCGATAAGAGCCACCTTACATTCTTCGAGATGATGGGAAGCTGGAGCCTTGGAGATTATTTCAAGGAGGATAGATGCAAGTGGAGCTTTGAGCTTCTTACCCAGGTCTTCGGATTTGATGCGGACCATCTTGCAGCAACCGTATTTGAAGGAGATGAGAATGCACCCAGAGATGAAGAAGGTGCAATGTTCCGTGAAAAGTCCGGCTTTAAGAAGGAGAATATCTTCTTCCTTCCTGCTGAGGACAACTGGTGGGGACTTGAATACGGACCCTGCGGCCCCGACTCTGAGATGTTCTTTATCGATGATACCAAGGCACCCTGCGGACCTGACTGTAAGCCCGGCTGTCACTGCGGCAGATATACAGAGGTAGGTAACGACGTCTTTATGCAGTATGAGAAGCACACAGACGGCCATCTTACCCCTCTTAAGCAGAAGAACGTGGATACCGGCTGGGGACTTGAGAGGAATTTCGCATTCCTTAACGGCATCGATGATGTTTATAAGACCGATCTTTTTGCACCTGTAATAGCAAAGATAGAGGAGTTCAGCGGATTTAAATATGATGCTGAGGATAAGAATACCCGCTCTATGAGGATCGTTGCAGATCACCTTCGTACCGGTGTGATGCTCATCGGCGATGAGGCTAAGCTCCTTCCCGACAATACAGGAGCAGGATATATTCTCAGAAGACTCATCAGAAGAGCTGTCCGTCACGGAAGAAGCCTGGGACTTAATGCAGAACAGCTCCTTTCTGTAGCAAGCATCTATATCGATGATATCTACAGCGAAGGATATCCCCTGCTTGTGAAGAACAAGGATTATATTCTCGGTGAGCTAGGGAAGGAGATAGGCCGTTTCGAAGCTACCATTGAAAATGGAATGGCTGAGTTCAGGAAGATCCTTGATACTGCAAAGAGTGCAGGTTCAAAGCAGATCGAAGGCAAAGATGCATTCTATCTCTATGATACCTTCGGATTCCCTGTCGAGCTTACAATGGAGCTTGCCGAAGAAGCAGGCCTCGGACTTGATGAGGATGGATTTAAAGCTGCCATGGCAGAGCAGAAAGCCAAGGCAAGGGAAAATGCCAATTTCTGTGCAAAGCTTACAAGCCCTGCCGTATATGACAAGCTTGATGAGAATCTTAAGAGCGAGTTCATCGGATATGACTGCCTTGAATCGGAAGATACAATAGCAGCCATTGCAGGGGAGGAGACTCTTCTTGACTCTCTTTCATGCGGTGAGGAAGGTACCCTTATCACGGTAAAGACTCCATTCTATGCAACCATGGGCGGTCAGAAGGGAGATATCGGGATCATAAAAACCGGGAATGCCGAGTTCGAAGTAAGCGAAGCCGTAAAGCTTCCCGGCGGAAGAATAGGACACATCGGAAAGGTTACAAAGGGAAGCATATCCAAAGGAGATAAAGCATCTCTTATTGTTGATAAAGCAAACAGGGCTGCAACCTGCAAGAACCACACCGCAACCCATCTTCTTCAGAAGGCACTTCAGGAGGTTCTCGGAGACGGAGCTCATCAGAAGGGATCATATCAGGATCCTTACAGAACACGTTTTGACTTCAGCTACGGCCAGGCCATGACAGCAGAGCAGATCGCTGAGGTTGAGAAGAAGGTAAACGAAAAGATCGCAGAAGACATTGATGTTGTTACCAAAGTCATGGGCATCGAGGAGGCTAAGGCTACCGGTGCAATGGCACTCTTCGGAGAAAAGTATGGCGATGAGGTCCGCGTAGTAAATGTGGGAGACTGGTCCATCGAGCTTTGCGGCGGTACTCATGTTCAGAAGACCGGACAGATCGCGTCCTTCAAGATCCTTTCGGAAAGCGGCGTCGCTGCAGGCGTAAGACGTATTGAGGCTGTGACTGCAGGAAATGTGATCGCCTATTATGAGGAGCAGGCTAAGCTTCTTCATGAAGCTTCAAAGGCTGCCAAGACATCACCTGAGATGCTGGCAAACCGCATCGCTCAGATGACCGATGAGATAAAGGCTCTTAACTCCGAACTCGAATCCATGAAGAGTAAGGCTGCAAAGGATGCACTCGGAGATGTAAGCGATAAAGTAGCGGAGGTAAAGGGCATCAAGCTTGTTGCAGCATCCGTTAAGGGTGTGGACATGAACGGTCTGAGAGACCTCGGAGACCAGACAAAGGCCAGGATCGGAGAGGGCGTTGTTGTTCTTTTCTCGGAGCTTGACGGTAAGGTCAGCATTGTTGCGATGGCTACTGACGGAGCAGTTAAGGCCGGTGCACACGCAGGCAATCTTATCAAGGCTCTTGCTCCCATCTGCGGAGGCGGAGGAGGCGGAAGACCTAACATGGCCCAGGCAGGCGGTAAGGATCCTTCCGGGATCGATAAGGCTGTTGCCCAGGTTGCAGCCGTGCTTGAAGGTCAGATAGCCTAAATTTACAGTGAACAGGGTGAACGCGGGGACGGTTCCTGCGTTCGCCATAATAGTCAGATGAGGAGGAAGTATGGCATCAGGAATATTTGCTAATCTTGTTAGTTCATTCGGACTTAAAAGCAACGGGATGAATGCGATTGATGTTATCAACGGCATTCCGGTAAGGATCACTAATAACAATGGTGCTGCTACCGTTTTCGTATTTTGCGGCAAGGAAAAGGCGCCTTCCGTGATCGGACCCATCAGGGATGCAGCAGCTGCAGCAGGGCTTAAGAAGCCCTCAGTATCGGGAGATTCCATTGTCTTTGGCTTTAAGAAAGCTCAAATGGCAGTTCCTGAATATGAGGCTATAAGACAGATCATTTCCACCAATTCAGGATTCTTTAATATCGATCAGTGTCCCTATTGCTTTATGGGAAGCTGCGATATTGCGGGAATGTATGGCAATATGTCTGCGAGAAGGATGCACAGACAGTGTTACCTCAATAACAGAAACACACAGATCGATAAGATCAAGAATTCCGACGGCAATTATGTGACCGGTATAATCGGAGCCATAATTGCGGCAATTCTCGTAGTGGGACTTGCGGATCTCCTTGTTCTCGGACTGGACAGGATCTTCTACATACTTTATCTCGGCTTCCCTCTCTTTATAGCCGCCGGATTCAGAATGGGTAAGGGACCTTATGGTGCAGCCGGAACATTCTGCCATGTAACCGTCAGTGTTCTTGCCATGTATGTGTATTTCTACATTCAGGGATGCTATTATGCCTCCCAGTGGTATAATGTCACAATGATCCAGGCTGTTCCGTATTTCGGAGATATCATGGAGATAATCACGGATCCTGAGTTCCTGAAGTACAGCGCACTTGAGATAATCCTGTTCGTCGTCGGTCTGCTGATCACTATTTTTGCAAATCCTACTTCCAAGCTGCAGGGAACCAAGGAAGTACAGAAGAGTGATGTGTTCGTAACACCGCTTACCACCATAAATACTGGATTCAGCGGTGCTGATGCATATAATCCCTATGCAAGCCAGACTACTTCAGCAGATCCTTATGAAAACAAGAGTTCCTTTGCAGACGCTTTTGGAGATCAGAACGGATTTAACAGTTCATATGAAGGCCAGAGCCAGGCAACCGATGCTTATGGGTATCAGAGTGGTACCCAGGGAAGCACGGATTCACAGAATGCTTCCCAGCAGTCATCATCTTCATCATGGAATGATGTATATGGCAGCGGATCCGATAACAATAACGGATTCGGTAATTAAAAAGTCCTTGACTTTGAGGTCTTCTGAATATATACTTTCAAAGTACGCGACCATGCGTAAATTTTTAAGAATAACCCTGCAGTACAAAGGGACTGAAGGGAGGTAAGAGAAAATGTCATCAGTACAGGTTAAAGAGAACGAATCACTTGACAGCGCTCTTCGCCGCTTCAAGAGAAGCTGCGCAAAGGCAGGCATCCAGCAGGAGATCCGTAAGCGTGAGCATTACGAGAAGCCCAGCGTAAAGCGTAAGAAGAAGTCTGAAGCTGCAAGAAAGCGCAAGTATAATTGAGTTCAAAGGTGAGGCCCCCTGTATACCCTGGGGGCCTCGTTTTTTCTGAATTGTTAATGAGATGTTTCTTATAAGGAGACAGGATTGGATATCATTATCTGGATGATCTTAGCTTTCATAGTTGCTATTATCTGGATATCTGCCTATGACACGGGCAGATTTACCCTGTCTGAATATGTTTTTTCCGATAAAAAGATAAAAAAGCCCATGAGGATGGTGTTCCTGTCCGATTTGCACTGCAAGATGTATGGATATGGTGGAAAGTTCCTGACAGATAAGATAAAGGAACTGCATCCGGACATGATACTTATGGGCGGTGATATGATCACGGCATATCCGGGAGCCGGACATGATAAGACCGTAGATTTTATACGGGAGCTTGCAGAGCATTACCCCATTGTTTATGCATACGGAAATCATGAGCTCAGGCTCAGGATATATCCGGAACAGTACAGAGGAGCCTGGGAAGAGTATACAAAGGCATTGTCCGGATTCGGCCTTTCGATAACCGAGAACGGTATCAGCAGTGTCGATGATGCGGGAGTAGATATTATTTCTTTTTCTGCCGACAGGAAATACTATAAGAGGTTCGCGGATGAAGAGATGACGCCTGAATATATCAGGGAAACTGCCGGGACCCCCGACCCTGACAGATTCAGTATTCTGCTTGCCCATAATCCGATATATTTTGATGCGTATGCTGCATACGGAGCGGATCTTACACTGTCAGGACATCATCATGGCGGGATCGTCAGGCTTCCGTTTCCTGTTTCCAAAAAAGCAAGACTTGCCGGAGCGCATGTCATGAGAGGCCTGATATCCCCCAGGCTCAAGCCGTTTCCGAGATACGATTGGGGAAGATTCGATAAAGACGGCAGGACAATGATCATTTCAAGGGGACTTGGGACCCATACGATCCCTGTAAGGATCTTCAATCCGGGTGATCTTGTGGTGATTGATTTGAAGCCCTCAGATGGAGTATAATCTGAAACTGTTATGGCTATACCCGTTAAGCTTCAGGTGTTCGAGGGGCCGCTTGACCTCCTTCTGCATCTGATAGAAAAAAATAAAATAGATATCTATGATATCCCGATAGTTGAGATCACTGCCCAGTATCTTGAGTATATCAAGCAGATGAAGGAAGAGAACATGGATGTATGCAGCGAATTTCTTGTTATGGCTGCAACTCTTCTGGACATCAAGTGCAAGATGCTTCTTCCTGTTGAGGAAAATGAAGAAGGCGAACCCGAAGATCCCAGAGCAGAGCTTGTACAGCAATTGCTTGAGTATAAGATGGCACGTCAGCTTTCTCTTGAACTGAGAGACAGGCAGATGATGGCATCCCAGGTTCTGTACAGAACGCGTTCCGTTCTTCCCGATGAGGTCAAGACGTATGAAGCGCCCGTTGACTATGATGAACTGAGGGGTGACATGACCCTTCCCAAGCTGCATGAGATATTCAAATCAATGCTCATGAGACAGGAAGACCGTATCGATCCGATCAGAAGCCAGTATGGCATGATCGAGAAGGATGAGATCGATATGGATACCAAGACTCTTTTCGTGCAGGCTTATGCAAGAGAGCACAGAACTTTCTCATTCAGAAAGCTTCTGGAGAAGCAGAGAAGCAGAGCGGAGCTTATCGTAACGTTTCTTATCATTCTTGAGATGATGAAGAGCGGTGAGATCACAGTCGTTCAGGAAGATATAAACGACGATATCATGATAACTTCCAATGTGGGCGACGGTAATTACCCGGATGCTTCGGAGGATGACGACGATGATGCCGATGCCAAAGAGGCACAGGCAAGGGCAAAGGCAGAAGAATTTGCGGAGATAGTAAGCGAAACCGATCATGATGATGCTTACTGACATGCAGCGCAGCAAAAATGCATGCATGATACGGAAGTACGATCGGAAACATAACAGAGGAATGGATTCATAATGGAGTTAAGTGCAGTTCAGAGTGCAATTGAAAGTATACTTTTTGCTATGGGCAATTCGGTCGAGATAGCAAAGATCGCGGAAGTCCTTGAGGTGGAGTCGGCCCTTGTAGAGGATGCTTTAGACGCCATGGAGGAAAGATATAAGTCCGAAGAGTGCGGAGTACAGCTTGTAAGGCTTGAGGATTCTGTCCAGCTTTGCACAAAGCCCGAGAACTACGACTATCTGATCAAGATAACCAAGGCTAAGCCCAGGTTCTCTCTTTCCGATACCGTCCTTGAGACATTGTCCATAATTGCTTATAAGCAGCCTGTAACAAGGATAGAGATAGAGAAGATAAGAGGCGTATCATGCGAGCATGCTGTCAATAAGCTCCTTGAATACGATCTGATCAAGGAATTCGGAAGGCTCGATGCTCCCGGTAAGCCCATACTGTTTGGAACCACCGAGAATTTCCTAAGGTGCTTCGGAGTCACATCCATTTCCGATCTTCCCCAGATCACTCCCGACCAGGTGGAGGAGTATAAGAAGGAAGCTGAGGCTGAGATAAGCGTAAAGCTGGATATCTGACAGAACTCTCCGGTACAGGGGGCAAGGGCTTATATAGATTAATATCAGGCATTACAGGGATAAGGAACCGCGGTTTCCTGTCCCTGTTTTTTATTCTTTAAAAATCCCGGCCTTTATGCTATAGTGGTTAAGATTGGAAAAATGGGGAAAAATCGGTTTCTGATCTTTCCCGTTTATCTCAAAATATATAAAAATTTGGAGGAAAAAACATGAGTGGTACTTCAAAAGCCCTCGGACGCATTGCATCTCTTCTCGATGAATCCAGCTTTGCCGAGATAGGTGCTCTCGTTACTGCAAGATCCACGGATCTTAATACGGATCCCAAGGCACTTGCTTCTGACGGATGCGTTACGGGGTATGGAACGATCGGCGGCAGATGCGTGTATGTCTACAGCCAGGATGCATCAGTCCTCGGAGGCAGCATCGGTGAGATGCATGCACGTAAGATAGTCAATCTTTATGATATGGCTATCAGAACAGGATCCCCGGTCATCGGGATCATTGACTGTGCCGGAATGAGACTTGAGGAAGGAAGCGATGCACTGTATGCATTCGGACGTATCTATGGCCGTATGACCAAGGCATCAGGCGTTATCCCTCAGATCACCGCAGTTGTAGGAAACTGTGGCGGTGGTGCCGGCCTTTTCTCCGGACTTTCCGATTTTACCTTTATTTCCAAGGATGGAAAGCTTTTCGTTAATGCTCCTGATACCATCAGCGGTAATTATACTGCAAAGAATGATACTGCAGGTGCTGCATTCCAGGCGGAAAAGGCAGGAAATGCAGACAGCTATGAGACTGAGGCCGAGCTTTTTGCAGCGGTAAGACAGCTTGTATCCGTACTTCCTTCAAATAATGAGACTGCTAACGATGATGCCCAGTGTGCCGACGACCTTAACAGACTTATGGCTGTTACCAGTGCAGGAAATGCAGCGGCACTTATCGAGAATCTCGGTGATGCAGGATCTTTTGTAGAAGTTAAGTCAAAGTTTGCTCCCTCTGTTGTCACGGCATTTATTAAGCTTGACGGCGTTCTTACCGGAGTTATCGCCAATAATGCAGAGAAGGTCGGAACTGACGGAAAGGCTGTTAAGGTTGATAATGTTCTCAGTGCCGACGGATGCGATAAGGCAGCTGATTTTGTTAAGTTCTGTGATGCATTTGACATCCAGATACTTACCCTTACAAATGTTAAGGGCTTTGAGAATACTCTTGAGAATGAGAAGAGGATCGCAAGAAGCGCCGCATCACTTGCTGCAGGATTTGCATCGGCAACTGTTCCCAAGGTAAATGTAATTGTCGGTGATGCCATAGGCAATGCAGCCAATATAATGAACGCCAAGGCACTTGGTGCTGATATGACCATAAGCTGGGACAGCGCAAGAGTCGGCATCATGGAAGGAAAGCTTGCATCTCAGATAACAGGAGCATCTGCTTCGGAGATAGATGCAGGTCTTACCGGTGCAGCTGATGCAGCACGCCGCGGATATGTAGATCAGGTGATCGCTGCTGCAGATACACGTAAGTATGTCGTTGCTGCATTTGAGATGCTTTATTCCAAGCGCGGAGAAGATGTTTACAAGAAGCACACATCCATTTGAGGAAGGACGTATATATGAAAAAATTTAAACTTGTCATATTGTCGGTCATCCTCGGGCTTCTGCTTTGTGCATGCGGAGAAGAAGAGCAGATCAGTGAGATCCAGCAGGTAAGGAACAACAGGATCGGTACCATTGCCAGTTCCTACGCCATTGATATTATCAGTGAACTTGCACAGGACCCCGAATATGAAAGATTGTTCGGAACACTGACATATAACGAGATGGCTGTTGAGGTCAGCAATATGGGCCTGAACACTGATGGATATGCTCTTGCCAATGCCATAACAAGTTTCCAGAAAGGACTTGAGGAAACAGGAGCCATTTTAAGCAAGGGTGAACCGGTAATAACTGTTGACGGTAATGAAGTGATCGTTGATATCGAAGTTATCTGCGAGAGAAGAAATGCAGATATCGAGATGATTTTCAATAACGATTTCTACAATCCAGTTATGACCAGTGCAGCTTTTAATGCCAGATACACTATGGCAGAGAAGATGTCAAAGGCAGGACTTAATACTGTGATCGGTATGGGCACGGTTTTTGTAATGCTCATCATTATCTCCTTCATAATCTCTCTGTTTGGTCTCTTTTCAAAGCAGAAGAAGCCTGATAAGACCGAAGAGGGTATCAACAAGGCGGTTGAACAGATTGAGAAGAAGGAAACAGCCGAGCTTGCTTCGAATTCTGAACTTGTTGCGGTTATCGCAGCAGCCATAGCTGCATATGAAGGAACTACAAGCACGGACGGATTTGTGGTCCGTTCCATCAAGAAGATCAAGAGACAATAATTTTCCGGAGGATAATTCAATGAAAAACTATACCATTACCGTAAACGGAACCGCATATGCAGTATCTGTTGAAGAAAACGGCGCAGTTCCCGCTGTAGCAGCTCCCGCAGCACCCAAGGCAGCAGCACCTGCTCCCGCAGCAACACCCGCTCCTGCAAAGAGTGCAGGTGCAGGAAGCATCAAAGTAGAAGCAGGAGCAGCAGGAAAGGTTCTTAAGGCTGTTAAGAATGTCGGCGATGCCGTTAAGAAGGGTGATCCTGTTGTGGTTATCGAGTCAATGAAGATGGAGATCAACTGTGTTGCTCCCCAGGACGGAACTGTTGCAAGCATTGATGTTAATGCCGGTGATGCAGTAGAAGCAGGAACTGTACTCGCAACCCTTAACTGATGTGAACAAAGGAGTTTCAGATGGAATATTTTCTTAATACGCTGGACAACCTGGTTCATCAGACAGCGTTTTTCAACCTCTCGGTTGGAAACTACATAATGATCGCGGTTGCCTGCTTTTTCCTTTATCTGGCTATTGCCAAGCAATATGAGCCGCTGCTCCTTGTGCCCATCGCATTCGGCATGCTGCTCGTAAATATCTATCCCGACATCATTCTTTCTGCAGAGGATGCTCCCAATGGTGCCGGCGGACTTCTGTATTATTTTTACAAGCTCGATGAGCTTGCGATCCTTCCCTCACTTATATTCATGGGTGTGGGAGCGCAGACTGACTTTGGTCCCCTTATTGCGAATCCCAAGAGCTTCCTCCTCGGAGCAGCAGCTCAGTTCGGAATCTTCGTAGCATATTTCGGAGCTATCTTTATGGGATTTAATGACAAGGCTGCTGCTGCAATCTCCATTATCGGCGGTGCAGACGGACCTACATCCATCTTCCTTGCAGGTAAGCTCGGACAGACAGCTCTTCTCGGACCTATCGCGGTTGCGGCTTATTCTTATATGAGCCTTGTTCCCATTATTCAGCCTCCCATCATGAAAGCTTTTACCACCAAGAAGGAAAGAGCCATCAAGATGGGTCAGCTCAGACCTGTATCAAAGCTGGAGAAGATCCTTTTCCCCATCATCATTACAATAGTTGTATGTATGGTACTTCCCACCACCGCACCTCTTATCGGTATGCTGATGCTGGGTAACCTTTTCAAAGAGAGCGGAGTTGTTCGTCAGCTCACAGAGACTGCTTCCAACGCAATGATGTATATCGTTGTTATATTCCTTGGAACCAGTGTCGGAGCTACTACATCAGCTGAGGCATTCCTTAACTGGAGCACCATTAAGATAGTAGTTCTCGGACTTGTTGCTTTTGCGTTCGGTACATTTGCCGGTGTTATCTTCGGTAAGATCATGTGTGTGGCTACAGGCGGTAAGGTTAATCCTCTTATCGGATCCGCAGGTGTAAGTGCTGTTCCCATGGCTGCCAGAGTTTCACAGAAGGTCGGATCCGAGGAAGATCCCACGAATTTCCTTCTTATGCATGCAATGGGACCTAATGTTGCCGGCGTTATCGGTACTGCAGTATGTGCGGGTACGTTTATGGCAATGTTCGGAATCTTCTAAAATACAGAAAGGATAATAAAATGGCTGAAATTACTAAAAAACCCGTCGGGATAATGGAGACAGTCTTAAGAGACGCTCACCAGTCCCTTATAGCTACAAGAATGCCTACCGAGATCATGCTTCCCATTGTCGAGAAGATGGACAAGGTAGGATACCATGCTGTCGAGTGCTGGGGCGGAGCTACCTTCGATGCATCACTCAGATTCCTAAAGGAAGATCCCTGGGACAGACTCAGGAAGCTCCGTGACGGATTCAAGAATACAAAGCTTCAGATGCTCTTCAGAGGACAGAATATTCTCGGATACAGACCTTATGCTGATGACGTTGTTGACGCTTTCGTTGAGAAGTCTATCGCAAACGGAATCGATATCATAAGAATATTTGACTGTCTTAATGATCTCAGAAACCTTCAGGAAGCAGTTAATGCTACCAATGAGATCAAAAAGAGAGAGGGAAGAGGACACGCCCAGATAGCTCTTTCCTATACTCTCGGTGATGCCTATACTCTTGAGTACTGGGCAGACATGGCTAAGAAGATTGAAGAAATGGGTGCTGATTCCATCTGTATCAAGGATATGGCAGGCCTTCTTCTTCCTTACAGAGCAGCAGAACTTATCAAGGCTATGAAGGAGCAGACCAAGCTTCCTATCCAGCTTCACACTCACTACACTTCAGGTGTTGCGAGCATGACTTATCTGAAGGCTGTTGAGGCAGGTGTTGACGTCATCGACTGTGCCATTTCACCTTTTGCACTTGGAACTTCACAGCCTGCTACCGAGGTTATGGTTGAGACCTTCAAGGGAACTCCCTATGACACCGGTTACGATCAGACTCTCCTTGCAGAGATTGCT
Organism: uncultured Lachnospiraceae bacterium; assembly: GCA_902761225.1. Classification (GTDB taxonomy): domain Bacteria; phylum Bacillota; class Clostridia; order Lachnospirales; family Lachnospiraceae; genus AC2028. The sequence continues at coordinate 12,632 of CACWJQ010000048.1, forward strand.
GATTATTTCGCACCCTACAGAGATGAGTGCATTAAGAGCGGTCTGATGAATACCAAGGTTCTCGGAGTTAACATCAAGACCCTTCTCTATCAGGTGCCCGGCGGAATGCTTTCCAACATGGTAAGCCAGCTCAAGGAACAGCATGCCGAGAATCGTTACAGAGATGTTCTTGAAGAGATTCCCAGAGTTCGTAAAGACTGCGGTGAGCCTCCTCTTGTTACACCTTCTTCACAGATCGTCGGAACCCAGGCTATCTTCAACGTTCTTCTCGGAGAGCGCTACAAGATGGCAACCGGTGAGTTCAAGGATCTCCTTCGCGGTAACTACGGTCAGACTGTTAAGCCTATGAACCAGGAAGTGATCGACAAGGTTATCCCCGGAGAGAAGCGTTCCACTGCAAGGTCAGCAGAGGCTACAGGACATACCGAGCCCGAGCTTGCTTCAATCGAGGCGGAGATGAAAGAGTGGAAGAAGCAGGATGAGGATGTTCTTTCATACGCTCTGTTCCCTCAGGTTGCTACTGACTTCTTCAAATATCGTCAGGCTCAGGAGACAGGTGTTGATGTAAAGCTTGCTGACAAGGATAATAAGGCATATCCTGTGTAAGTAAATAAATCTCAGATCCCCGGGCTGTATGCCCGGGGATTTTTTTGTAAAAAATCTGTTAAACATCCGTGAAACCTTGACTTGACAGATTTCTATAGGTAAAATAACATTCGTCACTTTTCTGGTAGTCTGGAAAATCATTCTTTAAAAAGTTAGGAAATAATCTGCATGGCACGTAAAGAAAGCATAACCATTGACCGCATACTCGGAACAGCCTTTGAAATGACCAGGGAGTCGGGAATCGATTCCATAACCGCACGTCATGTTGCGGAGAAGGCCGGATGCTCAACTCAGCCTATTTTCAGGGTGTACAGGAATATGGCCGAACTGCAGGCAGCTGTATATGACAAGGCTGTTGTATTTTTCAGAGAGTATTATTCCGCATTTGACCGCATAGGTAAGGTTCCGTTCACGAATCTCGGAATGGCTTATATTGCTTTTGCCAGGAAGGAAAAGAATCTTTTCAGACTGCTGTTTGTTGATACAGCTCCGGGAAGAGTGTCGATGTATGAGCTTTTAAACGGCACGGAAGGTAATGTTGTAGCCGAGATCAACATGGCCAAGGAGATGGGATGCACTGATCCCGGCGGAATGTTTATGAAGATGTGGATATTCATCCACGGTGCGGCATGCATGACACTTTCGGGGGATTACGATCTTACCGATGATGAGACCATGTCACTGCTTGAAAAGGCATACAGCTCATTTATAAACGACAGCGCAGAATGAACTGTTCAGGTACAGGATGCTGTGATATCAGTGGACCGGTAGAACTGGCAGTCCGTATGGTGAGATGGATATGCAAGAGAACGCTGTGGAAGCGTCAACCTATGAACGCAGGATACATTAGACCGCAGTTCGTAAAATGATAACATAAGGAAGTCTTGATATATGGATTTAAAAGGTGATGTGCTCATAAGGATAAGGGATATGATCCCCAGAATGAGCAAGAGCCAGAAGAAGATTGCTTTTTATATACAGAACGAATATGAGACCGCAGTGTTCATGACTGCTGCGGAACTGGGTAAACAGATCGGAGTCAGTGAATCAACGATAGTCAGATTTGCTTCGGCACTCGGATATGACGGATACCCTGATTTTCAGAAAAGCCTGGTCGAGTGTGTTAAGACCAAGCTTTCTTCTGTTCAGAAGATCGATGAGAAATATGGAAGATCTTCACAGTCTGAAATACTTACATCGGTAATGAATGCTGATATGGAGAAGATCCGCGATACCATGGGGAATCTTAATCCCAGTGCTTTTGATCTTGCCGTGGATATGCTCCTGAAGGCAAAGAACGTATATATAATGGGCCTCAGATCCAATGAACCTCTTGCGGCATTTCTGCATTTTTATCTGAATATGGTGCGCCCCGGATGCGTTCTTATCAATTCCACATCCGTCACGGAGACATTTGAGCAGATGATAAGGATTGACACGGAAGATGTATTTGTGGGCATCAGTTTTCCCAGATATTCCATGAGAACCTTAAAAGCAATGGAATTTGCCAATGACAGGAGAGCTTCGGTTATCGCGATAACTGATTCAGCACATTCTCCGATGACTCTGTATTCTACCTGTAATCTCTATGCACGTTCCGATATGGTGTCAATTGTTGATTCTCTTGTTGCACCTCTTTCCGTGATAAATGCCATAGTTGTGGCTCTCTGTATCAAGGCACCGGATCAGATCAGGAAGAATCTCAAGATGCTTGAATCGGTATGGAACGATTATCAGGTATATCTGAATGATGAGATTGATTTCATAGATGACGATCCGATACTCAACTATTCTCTCAGGAAAGAGTCCGGAAACGGTAAAAAAGATGAATAAGATCATAGTAATCGGCGGCGGCCCTGCAGGAATGCTGGCCGCCGTTTCGGCATCAGATAATAAAACAAAGGTTGTTCTTGTCGAAAAGAACGAAAAACTCGGGAAGAAGCTCTTTATCACCGGAAAGGGAAGGTGTAATGTTACCAATTCCGCGGATAAGAGCGTTATCATGAACAATATCGTGACCAATCCGAAGTTCATGTTCAGTGCCCTGGACAGGTTCGACAATACAGATATCTGCAATGAACTTGAACAAAACGGATGCAGACTTAAGGAGGAAAGAGGCGGAAGGATCTTTCCGGTCTCTGATCATTCATCGGATGTGATCAGAGCTCTTTCAGATGATCTGAAAAAGCACGGAGTAGAAATCAGACTCAATACCTGTGTTAAGCATATAAGCAAAACTGAGGATGGATTTGAGATCTGCTTTGAAAACGGCAGAAAGGAAATGTTCCGGGCGGTGATCATTGCAACCGGCGGACTTTCCTATCCTGCGACGGGTTCAACGGGAGACGGACTTAGATTTGCGGAAGGCTTTGAACATACCGTCACAGAGACTGTTCCCTCACTGGTTCCGCTATGTGCGGAAGAGAGCTTTTGCAGGGACCTGCAGGGACTGTCACTTAAAAATACCGGACTTAAGATGATATGTGACGGTAAAACAGTGTATGAGGACATGGGTGAGATGCTTTTTACGCACTTTGGGATAAGCGGTCCCATGATCCTGTCTGCCAGCAGCTATTATCAGAAAAAGAAATATAAAACCTGCACGATATATCTGGATATGAAACCAGCGCTTTCCGAAGATGAGCTTGATGCAAGGCTCCAGAGGGAGATATCGGAGAATCACGAAAAGCACGTGATCAATATGCTGCCTGATCTGCTGCCTCAGAAGATGGTGCCGGTGGTGGCAAAGCTCTCAGGCGCAGATCCACATAAGAAATGCGGAGACCTGACAAGAGAAGAAAGACTTAAGTTCGCAGAGCTGCTCAAACACTTTGAGCTTAATATTACAGGAACAAGGGGATTTGAAGAAGCAATCATCACAAAGGGCGGCGTAAGTGTTAAGGAGATATCTCCCGGTACCATGATGAGTAAGAAATGCGAGGGCCTGTTCTTTGCCGGAGAGGTGATCGATCTTGATGCACTTACCGGCGGATTTAATCTTCAGATCGCATGGTCAACGGGGTATCTTGCCGGGATATCCGCAGCGGAGTATGTCTGTGATGCTGAGTGATATGTGCTGTAAAAAACAATAACTGATGTGCCGGCCGTGCCTGAAGAAGTGTAAGGGCATCTGATGTCAAAAAGCGCCCGGCCGGATAAGATGTAATGATCGTGACAAGAAAAATACGTGAGGTACTGAAATGAATGTAGCCATAGACGGACCTGCAGGAGCAGGAAAAAGTACAATAGCCAAGCTTTGTGCAAAGAAAATGAATCTTGTATATGTTGATACCGGAGCCATGTACAGGGCCGTTGCCCTGTATCTGCTGGAGAGCGGTATAGATGTTAATGATCCATCC
>CACWJQ010000049.1 GCA_902761225.1 uncultured Lachnospiraceae bacterium
GTCTAGGGGCCAGGCATGGGGGATATATGGAATGGCTGAAGCCTACAGATACACAAGGGATCCTGAATATATCGCTTTATTTTACCTTGTTGCAGATTATTTTCTGGAGCATCTTCCGGAGGATCTTATCCCATACTGGGATCTTGAATTTACTTCATGGAGTAAGGAACAGCTGAAGGCAGATCCACAGCCTCTTGATTCTTCATCTGCTTCGATAGCGGCATGCGGAATGCTTGAGATGTCACGCTATCTGCCGGATGATATGGCGCAGGTTTACACGGGATATGCGAAGAAACTGATGAAGGCAGTATATGACATTTGTGCGGTAAAGGATGAATCTGTTTCAAACGGACTTGTTCTCCACAGCACTTATTCCAATCATTCTCCCTATAATACCTGCAATCATTATGGGGTGGATGAATGCAATTCCTGGGGCGATTATTTTTACATGGAAGCACTGACACGTCTTGACTGTGACTGGGAGGTGTACTGGTAGAGTGAAGGGTACTGAATTTCTGAATCTGGATGGGTTAAACAGCAGGGAAGATTTTGAAGGACTGTTGTTTGACATATTGGAACCCTTAAGATCGCGTTTTAACGATACCTGTACAGGTATTGAACGTGACAGGGTGTTTGCTCATTACGATGCCAAGGCAGCGGATATGGAGGCTTTCTCAAGACCTCTGTGGGGGCTTGTTCCTGTGTGGGCTGCAATGGAACCCGGGAATTCGGAAGCAGGGACATCCTGTAAATATTCCGGGCTTCCATACGAATATGCTGAAATTTACCGTAAAGGACTCAGTGAAGGTACAGATCCTTCTTCTGAAGGTTACTGGGGAGATTGCAGACCCTTTGATCAGAGATTTGTTGAGATGGCAGCCATAGCTTACGGGATGCTGTTTGCTCCTTACGTATTGTGGGATCCTCTGGATGAAAATGCGAAGAAAAATCTGGCAGTCTATCTCGGACGTATCAATGATGAAGAACTGCCTGTCTGCAACTGGATACTTTTTGCGGTGCTTGTAAATATCGCACTTAAAAAAAGAGGCATGCCCTATCGTCAGGATATGCTTGATACTTATCTTAAAGGTCTAGAGACTTTTTATCTTGGGGATGGCTGGTATTGTGACGGTGACTCGGGTCAGAAGGATTATTATATTTCCTTTGCCATACATTTCTATTGTCTTGTATATGCCAAAGTAATGGAAAACGAAGATTCTGAGCGCTGCAGGATATATAAGCAGAGAGCACTTGATTTTTCGAAACAGTTTATATACTGGTTCGATAAAGATGGTGATGCGATACCCTTTGGCAGATCGCTTACATATCGTTTTTCACAGGTTGCCTTTTTCTCTGCATGTATGATGGCAAACCTTGAGCCTTTCCCCATGCCGGTCATGAAAGCACTGATAACAGAGCATTTAAGGGGATGGCTTGAAAGGGATATATTCGACGAAGGCAGAATGCTTACCATAGGCTATGGTTATGCCAATCTGCATATGAGCGAACGTTACAATGCACAGGGGTCCCCATACTGGGCTCTTAAGACATTTGCTTTTCTTATGCTCCCGAAGGATCATCCGTTTTTTACCCAAAAGGCTTCGATGGATACAGAGATCCTGTGGAAGAACCCGGTCTGTTCAATGAAGCATGCTGATATGCTTGTTTTTCATTACGGGAATCATACAACAGCTTTTGTGCCGGGAGTATACAGTCCCAGAGGTCATGGGCATATTGTTGAAAAATACAGCAAGTTCGCATATGACTCGAAGTTCGGTATCAGTGTAAGCCGTTCCCAGTATGAAATGTGCGAATGTGCCCCTGACTGTATGCTGGCATTTTTGATAAACGGATATGTATATGTACGCAGGATATGCGAAGAACGCAGTATAGAAGAGGATTCTGTTATATCTGTATGGAGTCCGTATCCCGGGATAAGGGTCAAAACGACCGTGACTCCTTCAGAGGAAGGTCATATCCGTTTACATGAGATAGAGAGCGAGATCGAATGTACGGCCATAGACAGCGGATTTGCCATCAGACGGGACGATACGCAACCTGTTGATATAAAGGTGATGGATGACAGGAATGTCAGCTTTGTATCCAACAGATTCTGTGAATGCAGTGTAAAGGGTAAGGTGCTTGTTGGAACAGATATACGGGCTATCGGACATTCATATATTGCCGATCCCAATACCCATCTGATGTATCCCAAGACAATGATACCGGCTGTGGAATACCGCATTGGCAAGGGTAAAAATGTTCTGAAAACCATAGTAAAGAGCAAGTGGTATGACGAAACCTGATGATCTTAAGTAAGAGCATATTTGCTTTATGGATAAAATATTTTATATAGAAGGACAGGTAAAATGAATACAGAATTTTTAAAAAGTTTTTCACTTGAAGGAAAGATCGCCTGGATCACTGGCGCATCATATGGCATAGGATTTGCAATAGCATGTGCTTATGCAGATGCGGGTGCAACGATAGTTTTTAATGATATCAACCGGGAGCTGGTTGATAAGGGACTTGCAGCATATAAAGAGAAGAACATAGAAGCTCATGGCTATGTATGCGATGTGACTGATGAAGATGCCGTCACGGCTCTTGTGGGTCAGATTGAAAAGGAAGTAGGCAGGATCAATATACTTGTCAATAATGCCGGAATAATAAAGAGGATCCCAATGTGCGAAATGAGCGCTGCTCAGTTCAGGCAGGTAGTTGATGTGGATCTTAATGCACCTTTTATCGTATCAAAGGCTGTAATACCCTCAATGATCGAAATGGGCGGGGGAAAGATCATCAATATATGTTCAATGATGTCCGAACTTGGAAGAGAAACAGTATCGGCATATGCCGCAGCAAAGGGCGGTCTTAAGATGCTCACCAGAAACATCGCCTCTGAATATGGCAGATACAATATTCAGTGCAACGGAATCGGTCCCGGATATATCGCCACACCACAGACTGCTCCCCTTCGGGAAAAGCAGCCTGATGGAAGCAGACATCCCTTTGATTCCTTCATCATCAGCAAGACGCCTGCCGAGAGATGGGGCAGTGCGGAGGACCTTAAAGGCCCCGCAGTATTCCTTGCATCTGAGGCTTCCGATTTTGTGAACGGACATATCCTCTACGTTGACGGCGGGATCCTTGCCTATATCGGCAAACAGCCCGGGTAATCCACAATATCTCTTTTCCTAAATAGGACGGTTCCTTTATTCACGAATCTGTGAAGCGGGAACCGTCCTATTACTTTCTTTATATTCTTTTAATGACTGATCTTTCGTTCGCTCAGTGGAGCAGTTCTATGGATTTAAGACTGGGAGTTCCGCTTCCGACGTACTTAAGATAAAGGGGAAGAACTCCGGTTACTTTATCTTCAAATGTGCAGGTGCCTTCCACCCAGATATTGGAACCGTCACCGTTTATCCTGCCGAGAACGGGACCGTCTATGGAGGTCCTGACTTCGAAGTATCCGTGGTAGTATGCTCTGGTCCTGATCTTAAGGCCTGTTACATCCTTCATATCAAAGTACTTGAATCCGATGTAAGTAAAATTCTCGATACCTTTTATGTATGAGAATCCGTAATCGTTCTCTATGCCTTCCTGCACGATCCTGGGATTGGCGGGATTCACATACATGCCGTGATCTGCGGGACCCTCAAGAGATTCATCATGCCTGAAGATATTGCAGGCGATGTAGGAAGGATACTCACCGATATCGGAGAGCGGTCCGTTATTAAGGCCGCAGGATGTTATCTCAACCTGCTTAATGGAACCGTCTTCCTCGAAGTGTATCTTCTCTGCGCAGCCCTGTCTTGAATACCATGTTCCGTGAGTGTGGCGGTGATAGAAGATATACCAGTCATCGCCGATCTCTACAATGCTTCCGTGGTTATTGGCACCATAGCAGGTGTACATATCGGCAGGCTTGTATGAATCGATACCGATATCACAGTTGCTTACGATGACGCCGCCATATCTGAAGGGCCCTTCGGGACTCTTGGAAGTGGCATAGCAGAGCTCATGCATTACCTCGGAAGAGTAGATGAAGTAATATGTATCTTCGTGCTTTCTGATGGAGGGTGCTTCGAAGAATGCATGCTTTTCGAATTCGGTTCCTTCAGAATATGCATTTCCGGGAGCAACGAATACCGGAGCTTTCTTTACCGTGAGCATATCCTTATCAAGAAGAGTGAGCATTGCTCCGTGTCTTGACTTGTCACCGTGTCCTGCAAATCCGGTGAAGAGATAAGTGGTATCGCCTTCGGTCAGAACTCCGGGATCAAACTGAGGCTCGTCACCTTCCCTGTCCCCGAGTCTTGTTCCGTCCTCATAATGCACGTATCCGAGGAAACTGTAAGGTCCTGCAGGGGTATCGGAGACGGCAACAGAGACAACACTTACTTTATCGAGTACATAGTACAGATAGTATTTTCCGTCAGGTCCAACAGTGACATCAGGAGCATACAGACACATATGTCCGTCGGGATTAAAGGGATCATCCGTCTTAGGGAAAATAACTCCCTCATATTTCCAGTTACCCAGATCATTGATGGGAGCAGACCAGCATACATAATCACCCAGACAGAATGTCTCACCTCTTAGGATGTCATGGGAACCGTATACATATACTCTGTCTCCGAATACATAAGGTTCTCCGTCGGGAATGTATTCCCAGCTGGGAAGGTAGGGATTGACTCCCTGCTTGCGACCGTTTTGTCTGATGCCTCCTTCAACCTTGGGTACGGCACCACAGGGAAGGAACTCCATCTCATTGGGATTTTCCTTGCTGTATGTTCCCCAGGTGGGCAGCTGCTTTCCGTCATATCCTTTTCCGTTGGGATCTCCGGTCTTGACAAAGTTGGCAAAATAATCGCTCATCTGGCGGGCAAGCTCGAAATGTCTTCCGGTATAAGGTCTGTGGCATTTTTCAAGAGTATCAAAGAAAAACCACAGATCGCATGAGTGGAAGGTTCCGGGATAAGCTTCTCTGCCTGCTCCGTCACCCGGGATATCTGGATCAAAGCGGTAATACCAGAATTTCTGATCCGGTGCGTTCTCGGCCATCTTCGGAAGAGCATTCTTAACCGATTTTTCAACTATATTGACTCCGCCAAAGGTGAACTCATCGGCGGTATTACCTGTGATGATGGGGACATCGACGCACTGTCTGTCACAGAGCCTGTCTGTGGGATTTCCGATACAGAACTTTCCGTCATTGATCGGAACCATCATCTTGCCGCCGCCTTCTCTCTGAAATCTGTTATAGCCGGAGAGGAGCTCCTGGGATGATGCCTTTCTTGCTTCGGACAGATCCTTGAAGCCCATGAAATCGAAGAACTTCCTGCCGCGCTCCTCGGCTTCGCTTAATGAGATGGGATTAAAGATATCCTCCACAGATCCGTCGGGGGTGATGATGCCGCTTAATATAACCGCACCCTTTATGGCGCTGTTGTCATAAGCGCTGGTAAGCTGCTGAAGAACACTGCCGCCACCTGCTGACTGTCCGGCGATGGTGATCCTGTCCGGATCTCCGCCGAATGCAGCGATATTTTCAACAACCCAGTTAAGACCGGCTCTCTGATCGAGAAGACCGAAATTACCGGGTGCGTCGGGATTTTCATCGGAGATTTCCTTTTCGGAGAGGAATCCGAATACATTTAATCTGTAGGCGACACTGACAACGATGATGCCTTTCTTTGCGAGAGCTTCTCCGTTGAACTCCATCTCAGCGGTATATCCCCACTGGAATCCGCCTCCGTAATACCATACAAGTACGGGAAGCTTTTCATCTGTGCTGTTTGCGGGAGTCCACACATTGAGATAAAGACAGTCCTCACTCATTGGAATATCCTTATCAACATGCCATTCCCTGCAGTAGATGTCGGTTCCAACAGCAGGCTGATCCTGATAGGAGATGGGTCCGAACTCACTGCAGTAACGGACATCTGTCCAGTCGCTTACAGGCTGAGGTGCTTTCCATCTGTTTTCTCCCACGGGAGGAGCGGCGAATGGAATTCCCTTGTATACGGTGATCCTCGGATCGTTTCCGGGAAGTCCCTGGACATATCCATTTTTGATCTTTGTTTTTCTTAGCATTTTCTGTACCCCTTTTTATACCCATATTAGTCCGGTGAAGGCTCTGATCTGCCACCTTTTGAAACGGACTGCTTACGGTCATATATTATATTTCATTTGCCATTTTCTGTCACACAAGATACTGCCATGAACTGACTGATAATTGTCAAACTCTTTATGGTGCCAGGCACCATTAAATTTCTATAAAATTCTTATTAACTGCAATTTATGGTGTCAGGCACCGTAAACTTTAATTTATGATATACTTAAAAGCTGCAGGGATCGCAGGTAGATGCCCGGTGAGGAATTGTGATTTTTCTGTGTATTCCGGTGCTTTGATAACGATATCTGATATTATTCTGATTGGAAAAATGTATATTTATTAAAGGCTGCATTTTGCGGGAGATGTTATGGCTGACGAGAGAGTGACGGCACTTGGTTATGAGTTCGCATGTCTTGATGATGCGATACTTGCCCAGTCCGAGATCAAAAAGATAGATTATCTTAAGGAACACCTTGATCAGGGTGATGCTCATACGGTCAAGGCTATTTACGATAAAGCCATAGATGAGAAGTTCTTCAAGACACCTGTGGGCATAGGCTTTCTTACGGAGATGAGGGAATACCTGATCGGAACCCTGGATTATTCAGAGGATGAAGTAAGAGCCATACCGCTGTACCTTTTCTATGATACGACTGCTGCCAATAAGAAAGCAGTTGAGAAGCCGGTGAAAAAGAAGGAACGTGTGGGACTTCTTTTTATCTCAGCAGTACTTAACATTGCTCTTTTGATCGGTGTGATAGTCATGTTCTGGATCGCAACTCATACCGACCATCCCAATATACTCAATTATGAAGCTGCCATAACCAACAGATATGCTGCCTGGGACCAGGAGCTTAATGAAAGAGAAGCTGCTGTAAGAGAGGCTGAAAGAGAACTTGATCTTAAACTTGAAGAGATTAGCACGGATCAGGGCGAGTGATCGATCGGAGATGAACAGGATGGGCGGTAAGATACTGCTTGTTGATGATGAAGAGAGAATGAGAAAGCTCATAAGGGATTTCCTTGCAAAAGAAGGATTTCAGGTGGATGAATGCTCCAATGGCCTTGAAGCCGTTGATAAGTGCAGGATGGATCCTTCAGTTTCCCTTGTGATAATGGATGTGATGATGCCTGTAATGGACGGATGGTCCGCGGTGGCTGAGATAAGGAAGGATTCTAAAGTTCCCATTATCATGCTCACTGCAAAATCCGAGGAAAAGGACGAGCTCAGAGGATTTTCCCTTGGGGTAGATGATTATATTTCCAAGCCCTTTTCTCCCAAGATACTTGTTGCCAGGGTGCAGGCACTTCTTAGAAGAGAATCCTCCGAAGGCACGGAATCCGATGTGGTTGCTGCAGGATGCATAAGGCTCGATAAGTCGGCACACCAGGTTTACGTTGACGGAAATGCGGTGGATCTCAGCTTTAAAGAATTCGAACTGCTTAATTATTTCATAGAAAATAAAGGAATTGCCCTCTCCAGAGAAAAGATACTCAATAATGTCTGGGATTATGATTATTTTGGCGAAGCCAGGACTATTGACACTCATGTCAAAAAACTTCGTGCAAAGCTCGGTCCTAAAGCCGGAGAAATGATCAAGACCATCTGGGGAATGGGATATAAATTCGAAGAGTGATGGTTCCTGAAAGATCCGATGTAAAAAAGAACAGGATTTTTTCGCTTAAATGGCAGTATACACTCATCTTCGCCGGATTAATGGCGGGGATAATCTGTATTACAACACTGCTCAGTTCTCTTTTTTTACCCAAATATTATGAATTTACAAGGATAAAAATGATCCGCAAGGCATATGAGGAGCTTCTCGTTGCATCCGGGGCGGGTTCATTTTCCGGTGATGATCAGGAGATCGGGAGACAGATAGACGATATGTCCCTGAAAAATAATATGTCAGTCATCATTCTGGGTGATGATTCCAGGATAGTCTATTCCTCGAGAAACGGTGAACGCGGCATTGATATGATCCTTATCGGTTATATCCTTGGAATGCCTCCTGAAGCAACACGTTTCGAGGTTATAGAGCATACGGATGACTATGAGATACGTAAGACCATATCCTCAGACGATGTATTCCTTGAAATGTACGGAAAACTGGATGACGGATATACATTCCTTGTAAGGACTCCTCTTGAAAGTATAACGGAGTCTGCAAGATATGCCGCAAGATTCTATCTGCTTATCGGCGTGTGCGGTATTGTCGCCGGTGCGGTCATTATATTTTTTGTATCGAAAAAAATGTCAGATCCGATCCTCGGATTGAGCGATATATCGGCAAGGATGGTGGATCTTGATTTTGATGCAAGATATAAGGGGAATGACAGAAATGAGATAGGCCTTCTGGGCAATAACATAAACACCATGTCCGAGTCACTGGAACGCTCCATATCAGAGCTTAAGACTGCAAATAATGAACTTAAGCGGGATATTGAGAAGAAGGAAAAAGCAGCGGAAGAGCATCGTGAGTTTATATCTAATGTATCTCATGAACTTAAAACTCCCATCGCTCTTATACAGGGATATGCGGAGGGACTTAAGGAGGGTGTCTCCGATGATGCCGAGAGCAGGGATTATTATCTTGATGTGATAATGGATGAAGCATCCAGGATGAACAGGCTTGTGAAGGATCTTCTCAATCTTGACCAGCTTGAAAGCGGGGAAGATGTGATAGACCTGGAGCGATTTGATATAGGCGAGGTTATATCGAGCTATCTTCAGAGCGCCGGGATGCTTGCAGCCGATGCCGGTGTGAAGATCATATATGATGAAAAGAACGGAAACTATGTATGGGGCGACCCTTTTAAGGCGGAGACGGTTTTTGCCAATTTTTTCAGCAATGCCGTTCATTACTGTAAGGAAACCCCTGCCGGAAAATACATAAAGATTAATACCGAAAGCCGTGATAATATATTAAGGGTGTGTGTATATAATACCGGAGACCATATACCGGAAGAATCCCTTGAAAGGCTTTGGGATAAATTCTATAAGGTTGATAAGGCAAGGACCAGGGAATATGGCGGAAGCGGTATAGGCCTTTCAATTGTAAAGGCGATACAGGCATCGATCGGAAGGGATTATGGCGTCTATAATACCGAAGGCGGTGTGACCTTCTGGTTTGAACTTGAATCAAAGTAAAAGAGGTGGAGATCAGATCATGAAGCTTACGTTCAATACAAGATACGAACAGCTGGAATACGAGATTGACAGTCTGGTAAAAACATCCGGTGATCCGCAGTTTACGGGTTATCTTAAGGGCCTGATATATGATGCAAGGAATAATCCTGCGGATGTGCCGGAGATCCGTAAAGCGCTTATTTCAAACTATGATATGTATGCCTCGCGAATGGCTCAGATGGGGATGCCGGTAGAGCCATTGTTCTTCAGGGCTGTATATGGCAACATGGAAGCTCCCGAGATCCTTGAGGATAATGCTCAGGAGAGTTCATTTAATGCCTCAGAAAACAGTGCAGAGGTAAATGCTTCATCTGATGCGGTTCAGGACCCTGCACCTGAAATCGCATCTCAGTATGCAACTGCTCAGAGTTTTATCCCTAATGATGTTCCCCAATATAACGCATCTCAGGGTTACAGTTCTGAGAGTGTTCCCGTCTACAATGCATCTCAGTACAGTACAGCTGACAACCTTCCTGGGTACAATACACCTCAGTACAGTACAGCTGACAGCCTTCCTCAGTACAATGCACCTCAGTACAGTACTGCTGACAGCCTTCCTCAGTACAATGCACCTCAGGATAATATGGCTGAAAGTGCTTCTCAGTATGATTCACACCGGTATGATACGGGACAGGTACAGCCTCAGCAGGAATACATTCCTCAGTATACCTATACTCAGTCAGATCCGGGTACTTCTCAGGGCTTGACGTCACCTAAGGCTGAATATGCGGTCGGTGCCATTGTGATGTCCGTTCTCGGTTCGGTTTTCCTTCTTACGGGACTTGTTTACTTTGCGGTCAATTACCTGGATACCTTTGCTCAGGGAATGGTCATGTATGCGGTATGCGCATTGATACTTGTTGTATCGGAATTTGTCATAAGAAGGGCGGTACCGAAGCTGTCTGCAGTTTTTACTGCTATTGGCATCAGCGGTGTATTTCTGACGACTGTTGTAAATTATAAATCCCTTAACAACATCAGCCTCGGAGTGGCGGCCATACTGCTTGCTCTGTGCTCGGCACTTGTGTGTCTTTTCGGATACGTAAGAAAGAGCCAGCTCTATTCGATCATCGGTTTTTTGGCTGCATTCATATCCTCCGTTGCCATAGGCAGCGGTGTGTCTCCGGTTGAGTTTGCGGCAATAACCATCGGCACGCTGATAATATCCACCATGTGGCTGTTTTTCCCGGCATCCAAGAGATATGATGTTCTGTCTCCACTCATGATCATGGCTGAACTTGCATATTTCCTTGCAACTACCACATTTGATATCGTTACACCGGATGTGGGTGCAGCGACTGTCAGCAGGATCATATTTATAGCAGCTTCCTGGCTTGTCATATGTCTGATCTATTTCATTTCCGATATCAGGAACAGAGAATATCACGCTGATACCGCAACCTCGGATACGATCAATTTTGTGGTCTATCTGGTAGCTGCATTTATTTACGGAGTGGCTATCAGATTTTTGATGGAAATGCAGCGCTTTGAACAAGATGAGGCTATCCTTTACGGAGTGATCATTTATACGGTTATCGTTGTGCCGCAGATCATATTCGCTATCATTAAGAAGTCTCAGAAGAGTAATGCCGCACTTGCATATTATATATCAGTGCTTATGACAGGATTCATCATCATAGGCTGTACGGATACAAGATATATTCTCATTCCGGTCTATGTATTATATTCCCTGGTCGCAAGAATTCTGGCCAGGAAGAATGCGGAAAGGCTTTCTTTTAAAGTTGTTGATATAGTTGTTCAGTCTTTCTTTGCCATAATGGCAATATCTCATTCTGATGAAGTCTATATCGGAACTGATGTATTTGAAGCCTGCTTTGTCGGATTATTGCTTCTTGTGGGACTGTTTGGAGGAATATTGATCAATTCCGGCTTTAAGACAGCAGTCCAGATAATGTTTGTATTTTCAGGATGTTATGTACTTGCAAGTGTATTTCTTCCCAGCAGTCTCGGTGATACAGCGGCAATGGGCATAATCCTTCTTTTCACCTATCTGATCAATAATGTGGGAACTCTGAAGGGTAAAGGCTATAAGGTTTACAATTACTTTATGCTTGTATTGGAAATATTGCTTCTTATAACCTCTTCGCATATGGATCTTTCCGGCGAAAACCTGATGATCTTCTGCATTTCGGCAATATTCGGACTTGCCTTTGTGATCCTTATGATGAACAAAGAATACGGTATATTCTTTGCAGGATACTATATTGCCATCCCTGTATATCTGACTCTGGTTGCCATTCTGCTTCCCATCGAAAACGGCTTTGTGATGAGCATAATTCTTATGACGATCGCGGTTATCAGTGTCATCATAGGCTTTGCCCTCAGGGAAAAGGCAATAAGGATATACGGACTCGTGCTTTCAATCCTGATATGTGTTAAAATAGCCGTAGTTGATCTTGTATCCTTCGGAAGCACCAAGTCCAAGATACTTATGTATATACTTGTCGGAGCGCTTGCTCTTGTGATCGGATGCATTTACATGGTGCTTGAATCCAGGGAAAATAAGAAGACTGCAGGAACACAGGATAATTCACAGTAAAATTTTATGGAAAAGAAGAATCTTCACATAAAACTGATATCGCTGTCTATGGCAGGTGCACTTGCTTTTGGGGGATGTGCATCTGAGATTGCTGAACTGACACCCGAGCAGCAACAGCAGGTGGGAGAGTATGCGGCTTTTGCAATGCTCAAGTATGATGCAGAGCACAGAAGCCGTCTTGTGGATTATTCCGAAGTTGAAGCTGCCGATGAGAAAGCAAGGGCGGCGGCTGAAGCTGCTGCTGCGGCAGAACTGGCCAAAGAGCTTGAGACAGGAGCGTCTTCGAGACCTGAAGGCACATATGATGCTGACGGTAATCTTATAGATGTGATAGACAGTTCTGAAAACGGAACGGCCACTGCAAAGTCCATGGAAGATTATCTGGAACTCGCATCCGGTATTACTCTTACTTATCAGGGATATACAGTGCAGAATTCCTATCCTGAGGAATCGGATGTTTCCGAATTTTTTGCTGTTGATGCTTCGCCGGGCAAAAAGTTTGTGGTACTCTGGTATTCACTCTATAACGGATCCGGAGCTGATCAGCATATTAATTTCCTTTCCGACAATATCTCGATGAGAGGGCGGATCAATAATGAGCTGAATGTTACAGCTCTTGTAACGATGCTGGATGATGATATGTCCACCCTTGATACCGATCTTAAGGCCGGAGAAGAAAGAGAATGTGTTCTCGTATTTGAGATCGATCAGGAGTCTGCTTCGAATATCGATTCAATAGTCATAAAGCTGGCAAAAGATGATTCAGACTGGGAGAGGAAGCTCCTTTGATCTCATGGATTTTTCCGGTAAGACCCTTCGAAAACTTGTTATCCCACTTGTAATAGAACAGACTCTGGCCATAGCGATGGGCATGGCAGATACAGTTATGGTCTCTTCCTGCGGAGAAGCCGTTGTCTCGGGTATTTCCCTTATCGATCAGATAAGTGTGCTCCTTGTCGGCCTTTTCAGCGCCCTGGCAGCCGGTGGCAGTATTGTGTGTGCACAGTTTCTCGGACATGGTGACAGGAAACTGGTTTCCAGGTCATCGGCGCAGCTCTTTCTGGCAGTGGGTTTCATTTCCACCGTTCTAATGATATTTGCCCTTGTTTTTAATAACGGCATTATTAATGTGCTCTACAGAAAACTTGAACCGGATGTCTTTGCCAATGCATCCGTTTACTTCTATATTCTTGCAATTTCTTTTCCGTTCCTGGGGACTTATAATGCCGGGGCAGCGCTTTTCAGGGCAATAGGGAATTCGAGGATATCCATGAACGTGTCTCTTATTGCCAATATCATCAATATCATCGGAAATGCCATACTGATATATATTTTCAACATGGGTGCTGCCGGAGCAGCACTTTCTACGCTATTTTCAAGGATCATAAGCTGTGTTCTTATTGTTTCCATGCTTTCACGCAGCGAACTTGCATTCAGGATGAGCTTAAGACCCGACTTTTTTTTGCTTCGCAAGATACTGTATATAGGTGTACCGACGGGGATTGAGAATTCCATTTTCCAGGTCGGAAAGCTTATAGTCAGTACCATGACTGCGGGGCTCGGTACTGTTGTGATCACGGCAAATGCCATTACCGGCACCATAGCCGGTGTCCAGAATATCCCGAGCAATTCCGTCGGAACATCCCTTGTTACTGTTGTTGGACAGTGTATCGGGGCGGGAGATGAGAAGGCTGCCCGTGAAAATATTAAGAAGCTTATGAAAATGGCATATCTGTTTACCGCTGTCCTTGCTGCGCTTTCCTTTATCTTTGCAAGACAGATATGCCTGCTGTTTCACCTGACATCAGAGACAACGGATCTTGTGGTTACGGTTCTAAGGTTTAACTGTGTCATGACAATGCTTTTTCATCCAACATCCTTTGCTCTGGCTAATGCCATAAGAGCGGCGGGAGATGTACGGTATACCATGATGGTATCAATCTCATCCATGTGGATCTTCAGGATCGGCCTTGCATATATACTGGGGCTTAAGCTTGAACTTGGACTTCTGGGTATATGGTCTGCCATGACGATAGACTGGGTAGTAAGATCGATATGCTATGTGGGAAGGATGCTGAGCGGAAAGTGGCTTGCACATAAAAACGCGATCGTTGAGTGATCGCGTTTTGTTTTATATTGGCTTTTATGCTGTATGATGGTCCCTGCTTCTTGCTATGTGCCACTTGATCACTGCAGCACCGATTATTGTTATGTATCCGATGATCGACAGATAGTCAGGGAATTCACTCAGGAATATCATTCCCAAAAGAGCGGCAAATATTACCTGGGTGTAATCGAATACTGATATATCCTTGGCCGGGGCATTCTGGTAAGCTGCTGTGATGTTGAACTGTGCTATGGCGGCGGAAGATCCCGCGGCGATAAGGCATCCCCATTGCGCGGGAGACATGCTGTGCCAGCTAAGGATCATGAACGGTCCGGTTACAAGGCAGGAGAATAATGAGAAATAGAACACTATCGTCTTGCCCGGCTGACCTGTTTTTCCCATCTTGTGTACAAATGCATAGGCGGCACCTGCGCCGAAACCGCCGTATAATCCAACCAGAGCCGGGATCGAAGCAAGTCCCGCTGAGGGCTTGATTATGAACAGTGATCCGATGAATGCGATCGCTACACATGTCCAGTCAAGCTTTGACGGGATCTCCTTCATGATAAAATAGCTTACTATTATGGCAAAGAAGGGTGAAAGCTTGTTGAGCATATTTGCATCGGCTATCCCGAGCCTGTCTATTGCCCAGAAATTGGCGATCATTCCGCTTGTTCCGAAGAGACATCTCATCAGAAGCGATACCCCGTTTCCTTTTCTTACGGAAAAACCGATCCTGTTTTTGATAAGTGATGCTGTTGCGATGATCAGTGCAAAGAAATTCCTGAAGAACGCTTTCTGCATTGTGGGAAGGTCACCCGATATCCTGACAAAGAATGTCATAAGAGAAAAGAAGAATGCAGCTGCAAGAAGATGCAGTATAGCCCTCTTTAATCCGGTTCCGGATATGGGCCGGTCTTTTTTTGTGTCATTATCGGCATGAATGGGACTGCCTGAATCTGTTTTTATATTCATATCACTTTAAGATCTCATAATACGTTGGTTTTCTCATGTCCGATATTATCACAATTCCGAAATGTTGCAATGACAGATACGCTGGGTTATGCTTTTACATATGTATAAGATAAAAAATGATAAAGAAGAAAATACAATACTTCTTCCCGCAACACTGGATGATCACTTTCCTTTGCTCAAATACATGTTCTGGAGCAAGGGTTATTCCTGCGTGCCGCTTGATGAAGATAATGAATTTCCCATAAGGCAGGAAGGACTTAAATATTCCAATCACGATATCTGCTATCCCTTTGTGCTTATGACAGGCCAGGTTGTAAGAGCCCTTGATTCGGGATTATACGATCCTGCGAAGACTTTTATACTTATGCCGACAGCGGGAGATTCCTGCAGAGGTGCCTGTTACATCGGTCTTATGAAACATGCTCTTGAGAAGGCCGGGTACCCAAAGGTCAGGGTTATGACCATAAATGTACGTCATGTACGGGATGATATACAGCTTAAGATAAATCTTGATACAGCTGTCAGGGGACTGTTTGGGCTTTTTTACGGTGATATGCTCATGCTGCTTACGAACCAGACAAGACCTTATGAGGCGAAAAAGGGAACTGTTAATAAGCTTAGAAAAAAATGGATGGATAAGCTTTCGGAGGATCTCAGGCTCGGAAGACATCTTACTCTCGGCAGTCTTCGTAAAAACATGACACAGATGGCAGATGAATTCAGCGCTGTTGAGAGGATACCTGATAAAAAGAAGATCATAGGGATAGTTGCGGAGTTCTATGTCAAGTATTGTTCACTTGGTAACTGGGATGTGGTCAGGTATATCGAGAATAACGGTGGCGAAGCGCATGTAAACGGAGCTTCCTGGTATGCTCTTTACTATATTGATTCCCATAAGCCTGAAAAAATGAATCCTGAGAGATTAGCATTTGAGATCGTTAAAAAGCTTATAGCAGGGTGCCAGAAAGATATGATCGAGATCCTGAGGGGGCATGGCTTTCATTGTCTTAATGATTATGCGACCCTTGATAAGGAATCGCTGAAATATGTTAATCACAATCTTAAAACAGGAGACGGATGGCTGCTTGGAGCAGAAGTGGTTGATTATATTAACTGCGGTATCAATAAGGTATTATGTATCGCTCCTTTCGGCTGTATGGCAAATGTCTGTGCGGGCAGAGGGCTTTATCCTCATCTTCAAAGAGAATTTCCCGGGAGCTCGATAACTGTTGTAGAGACTGATTCCAGTAGTTCAAAGCTCAACTACTTCAACCGTGTGGAGATGCTCCTGAGATTGTGATATGTAAAAACATCATATGCCGAAAATATGCCCGCTTAAGGATACGCGTTATGAATGCATGAACCTGAAACACAGTATCCATGCGGGTTTTATGATGCTTTAAGGAAACTGAAATAATTTTAAAAAAACTTGTTGACTTATAAATTTTGCTGTGATATTTTATATAAGCTGTCGCTTGAGCGGCAGGCAAAGTTCCTTGATAATTCAATACTAATGCATCCCTGAACA
>CACWJQ010000050.1 GCA_902761225.1 uncultured Lachnospiraceae bacterium
TACAGGTCCATGCTCTATGACTGCGGCATCCTGGATCAGGACTGTCATACAGGCCGCTTTGGTTATGGCACATCCGGCGCACTGCTGGAATGAACGCTCTGTGTCTCTGAGTGTTCCGGCATGTGCCTTGCTTACCAGATCCTTTGCCTCACCGTCAAATGCGGTGATCGAACCTGTTCTTATCTCACGTATCTCCACTGCTGGCAGTGAAAGATTGGGCTTAGACATTTCTAACCGATCCTCCTCTTTTTAAATTGGTCTAGCGCAAATGAAGCATGAAGCGCCGCCGATATTGGTAATACTCTTTCGTCTATATCGAACCTTTCATGGTGATGAGGATAATCTCCTCCGGCTCCGACAAACACAAAAAACGATGGTGCTATCTGCGAATACGCGCTGAAATCCTCTGTTCCGAGATCCGGCTTTATTGGAATAACCGCTTCTTTAGGTATAACCTTTGAGGCAGAATCAAGAACATCACCATAGAGTTCATCAGAGTTATAAAGTACCGGTGTAGCAAACTCACATCTTACCTCCGCCCTGACATTAGCAGCCTCGGATATGCCCTTCACATATCTCCTGACAGAAGATGCAACTTTTTCACGGATTTCATCATCAAGTATTCTCACTGTTCCGCTTATATGTGCACTGCCGGCAACAATATTGTCTCTTGTCCCCGCATGGAATTGTCCTACTGTTATGACAGCCGCGTCATTTGCAGGGATTTCTCTCGATACAATATACTGAAGTCCCTGAACAATCTGTGCTCCGCATGTTATCGTATCAATAGCCTGATATGGCCTTCCTCCGTGTCCGCTCTTTCCAGTAAGAGTAATATCAAGAGAATTGGCACCGCCCATGATCGCTCCCGGAGAGACTTCGACATATCCGACATTCCTCAATGCTTTGACATGTATTCCAAAGAATGCTTCGACATCATTTATAAGTCCTGAATCTACTATCGTCTGTGCACCTTTTCCGATTTCTTCAGCCGGCTGAAAGATAAATTTTACTTTTCCGTTGAATTCATCTATGTGCTGCTTAAGTATTTCTATCGCACCAAACAGTGCAGCGATATGTGCATCATGTCCACACGCATGCATGAGTCCATCATTTTGTGATTTATATGGAACATCATTTTTTTCTGTGATCTCCAGTGCATCAATATCAGCTCTGAGTCCGATGACCGGTCCGTCAGGATTCTTTCCTTCGAGAGTTGCAACCGTCCCGTTTCCGACTGCTTTCCAGGAAAGTCCGAGCCTGTCGAGCTCGGACCTTATCCTTTCTGCTGTTGCCACCTCTTTGAAACTTGATTCGGGATGTTCATGGAACCATCTTCTCAGGTCCACCATTTTCTCTGTATACTTTTCAGCTTCTTCTAGTAATCTGCTCATTTTATATCTCATCAATAATCAAATGCAGGAATTGCAGCGTTATGATAAACCTCAAGAATCGCATTGTAGACTCCCTCGGAGTGATATGCATCCACCACCTCAAGATAAATTGCGTTTTCCTTATCTTCAGTCCTTGCCGCAATGATATTTACAAAAGGATGCTGCGCGGGATCGTTGAAATCTATCTCATCCTTGAAAATGGGATCATTGATGGGATCAAGACCGAAGTCAGTAGCATATCCGCAGTTGATGATAGCGGCATCTACATCTTCGAGTGTTCTGGGAAGTTCAGCACCTGCCAGCTCAACTATTTTGATATTCTTAGGATTTTCAGCTATATCAGATACTGTTCCGTTTACTCCGACTTCCTCAGCAAGGGTAATGAGTCCTGCTTTTTCAAGTACATGAAGTGCTCTGCCCTGATTGGTTGCATCCTCAGGTATTGCTATCTGTGCTCCGTCGGGAATCTCATCAAGTGAAGAATGCTTTGTAGAGAATAGATTAAGAGGAACTATGAGTGTCTCTCCGATAGCGGTAAGATCAAGTCCAAGATCAGCAGTATTTGCTTCAAAATATGCATAATGTTGGAAGGAATTAAGATCTACTTCTCCGTCTGCAAGAACCTGATTTGTCTGCTGTACATTGATCCATTCAACCCTAATATCATCGCCTCTCGATGCAAGTTCCGCATTGAGTGCATCCCAGATTCTGTTCTCATCTGAAGTAGTTCCGATAGTTACAATGATGGGCTTACCATCTGCTGTCTTAAATGGGTTAACTTCTTCACTTACTGTTTCTGTGACAGCAATGTCAACTGTACCGGTTTCCTGTGTGTCATTCTGTTCTGCGTTCTGTGCAGAAGGTTCTGCTCCGCCTGCAGAATTCCTGTTTCCGTCGGATGTGCTTCCGCATCCTGCAATAAGAATCGAGGAGGCAAGAACCACTCCAAGCGCCTTTTTGATCAAACTGTTCTTTTTCATAATTTTTCTCCTTTTAATTCAATCGATCATTTAATGTGTTAATTTATTTACTGCTCTGTTACCTATACCCTGTACTATGCTTACAAGTATCAAAAGGAAGAGCACACATACTATTGTTACATCGGTCATATATCTGTTATATCCGTATCGGATAGCGAAACTTCCGACACCGCCTCCGCCTACACTTCCTGCCATCGCAGTAAGTCCGATGAGTGAGATAAAGCAGGTGACCAGTGCCCTGATAAGTCCGGGAAGACTTTCCGGTATCAGCACATGGAAGATAATATAGGTCTTGGATATTCCCATCGCCTTGGCAGCTTCCATAACCCCTTTGTCCATCTCGGATAGCGCCTGCTCTGTAAGCCTTGATCCAAGCGGGATTATTCCGATCACCATGGGAACTATCGCTCCCTTTACTCCTATTGATGTCCCGACCAGGAATCTGGTAAATGTAACAAGAAGTGCGATCAGAATTACAAAAGGTATGGATCTTACTATATTCACGATTTTCTCAAGGACATTATGGAATTTCAGATTCTCATATAATCCGTCCTTGCCGGTGGTCACCAGTACAACTCCCACGATGAGCCCCAGTGTAAGTCCTATAGCACCGGTTATGACGATCATGATCAGGGTTTCTTTGATTGAGGTGAACAGATATCTTTGAAGTTCAACGATATTGGGGAAAAATCTGTTCAGAAATTCAGTTATATATTCTTTCATGATGCTTTCTCCTCATATTTTTCATCCGTCACCGGCAATACGATCACTTTTTCCTGCCTCAAATAACTTATTGCTTCCCTCACTATCCTCTCGTTACCATTTACTATCACATACAGATTTCCGATGGGTTTATCGCTTACAAATTCTATTGATCCGAATATTATGCTGACATCAAGATCAAACTTTCTTACAAGCTCAGCTATGTAGGGACGATTTGCATTATCTCCCCGGAATACCAGATGATAGGCTCTGTCGCCCTTAATAAACTTCTCCTGAAGATCCTTTTGCTGCAATAGTCCGGTAATATCATCGTTGTGAAAAACTGTTTCAACGAACTTACGGGTTATCTCCTCCTTAGGTTCAGAGAAAATACTGTAGCTGTCCCCCTGTTCGACAACCCTGCCGTTTTCCATTACTGCAACCGTCTCGCATATATCCCTTATCACCGACATCTGATGAGTAATGATCACTATAGTCAGATTCAGTTTCTTATTCAGGTCCTTGAGAAGCTTCAGAATGGAACCGGTTGTCTGAGGATCCAGAGCAGATGTCGCCTCATCACACAGAAGAATCTTGGGATCATTTGCCAACGCTCTTGCTATTGCAACTCTCTGTTTCTGACCTCCGGATAACTGTGAAGGATAAGCTTTTTCCTTATCAGACAGTTCTACAAGTTCCAGGAGTTGTTTCACCTTAGCATCGATTTCCTTTTTCTTTTTTTTCTGATACACCAGTGGGAATGCGATATTTTCATAAACAGTTTTTCCCTTCAGGAGGTTAAAGTGCTGGAATATCATTCCTATTCCCTGTCTCTTCTTTTCAAGTGCTTTAGAAGAAAGTTTTGTAAGATTCTCACCATCCACGATTACTTCACCTGAATCAGGTTTTTCAAGAAGATTGATCGTACGTATCAGAGTACTCTTGCCTGCACCGCTGTATCCTATAACTCCGAAGATGCTTCCTTCCGGGATTTCCAGCGATACATCCTGAAGTGCGTGTACCTCTCCGACTGCTGTATGAAATGTTTTGTTAAGATGCTGAAGTTTTATCACTTTATTTCTCCGTAAATATAAAAAGAAGGTTGCAGGACTGCGGGCTAATGGAACCCCTCATCCTGACAACCTCCGGTTTACCGGTCAGTTATTCATCTGATGGAATCTATAGCCTGTGTTTTTCTGTCTTATCCATCTGTATTATCTTGCCATCCTGCACGATTATCGTTATCGTTCCATAGCGCATGCCATACAGCAGTTCAGTCAGCGCCTTGATTATCTCTTCTGTGATCTTGGGAGAATCGCTCATATATATTTTCTCCTTTCGGATTGATTTCATGTGTTGGATTGATTTTATGACTGAGAATGTTTTTTGTATAATCCATAAATGTTATACGCTATTATAGCCTATGCCTATAACCTTCTGACTTTCATATGATCGCTCCGCGTTCATCGCATACAAAAAGCCTCTGCTATATAAGCAGAGGCCTGATGTTTACTATCTTTTCCGGGCGACCGGAGAAAAGATGGGAGTAAGATTTTCACACAAGGATCTTGTCCTTGTATTTCAATATTTCTTCAATGTACTTTTTACCTATGGAACTTATGATGGAATTCTTCCTCGATATATATCCGATAGTCATCTTCTCATCGGTATCAAGCTTTAGCGCGCAGTAATCCTTACCGTTCAGTTCTTCGCACAGGATTCCGCTGCAAAGAGTATATCCGTTGACGCCCTTCGCAAGATTCAGCATAGTAGCCCTGTCATTAGCTCTTATGATCTGTTTGTACTGGTGAGTGCTCATTACCTCCTCGGCAAAATATGCAGAATTAAATTCACCCTGATCAAATGCAAGGCAGGGATATTCATCAAGTTCTTCAAGAGTAACAGGTTCTCCGGTCTTCAGTTTTTCCTTTGCCAGAGGATTCTTCTTTGCGATATATGCATAGATACCGCATTCAAAAAGCGGAGTGAACTCAAGTCCCGACTCACCTATCACCTTCTCCAGAACTCTCCTGTTGAACTCGTTCAGATACAGGATCCCGAGTTCGCTCTTATGATTTCTGACATTTGAGATAACCTCATGCGTCTTGGTCTCGTGGGCTTCGAATTCATACTCTTCAAATCCGTAAAAGTTAACGAGCTCTATGAATGCCTTTACGGCGAATGAGTAATGCTGCATCGATACACTGAACTGTCTCTTCACACCTGTCTTGGAGATATACTTTGCATCGAGAATATCATACTGTTCTACAACAGACTTGGCATAGCCGATGAACTCAGCCCCCTTTACGGTAAGTGCCACTCCGTTTTTTGATCTGATAAAAATATCAAATCCCACTTCATCTTCGAGCGCATGTATTGCACCGGTAAGAGACGGCTGTGATATAAAAAGCTTTTTTGCCGCATCATTCATGGAGTTTTCTTTCGATACGGCGATAGCGTATTTTAACTGATTAAGAGTCATAAATGATTTCCCATCCAATAAAAAAGGTTAACAAGAAGACGTCATGCCCGCCACCCGTTAACCTGCAATATAACAGAAAAATTATTTTTTGCAAACAACAACTTCGGAATCGCTGTCATAAAATCCGACGGTATCGGAATCGGATACCACGTTTATTCCAAGTATGTCGTAGAGTCTGTGATAGACCTTGAAGTCGCTTCCTTCATATCCTGTGCATCCGAGGGAAATCAGATATTCCCCGCCCTGCAACATCATCTTCTGCCTGAAGGTGTGATCTCGACTCCCCTGACATTCTTGACAGAGCAGGCGAATATCGGAGCAGGAAGATCTTCAAGAATCTTAACTCTCATATGTACCGTATATTCAGTGCCCTTGATGATTGCAGAAGTCTTCTTTCCCTTTTCATCGGTTATATAGTAATCGGTGATCTTAGCCTTACCGTTACCATATTCCAGAGTATCATTCTCACCGGTCTCAACTATCTCTGTCTTACCCTCTTCTGCCTGTCCCGCAAGTATCTGCTTATACTTGTCGATCATCTCCTTGGGGCTTCCGGATCCCAGCATCTCTCCCTTATTGAGCAGATACACTCTGTCGCAGTACCTGGATACGGAGCTCAGATCGTGACTTACGAAAAGGATCGTCTTGCCCTGCTTCTTGAAGTCCTCGAACTTCCTGTAGCACTTAGCCTGGAAAAACACATCTCCAACGCTGAGGGCCTCATCGACTATGAGGATCTCCGGATCTATGTTGATGGAAACCGCAAATGCAAGACGGACGAACATACCACTGGAGTAAGTCTTGCAGGGCTGGTTTATATATTCGCCTATATCTGCAAATGCAAGAATGTCATCGATCCTTGCATCTATCTCCTCCTTGGAAAAGCCCATCATGGTTCCGTTAAGGTAGATGTTCTCTATGCCGTTATAGTCCATGTTAAAACCGGCACCCAGCTCAAGAAGTGCGGATATCCTGCCCTTTACCTGAACAGTTCCCGCTGTAGGGGTAAGCACTCCTGTCAGTATCTTGAGAAGTGTGGACTTGCCGGAACCGTTAGTGCCGATGATACCTACGGTCTCGCCTTTTTTCACCTCAAAGTCCACTCCGTTAAGAGCATAGTGATACCTGAAGCGCTCCTTTTTGCCGGAAAGGCCGAACGCATCGAGAACGCGGTCACGGTTACGCTGATAGAGCTTGTACTTCTTTTCTATTTTCTCTGCCTTAATGACAAAATCTTCAGACATATATTTCCTTATACCTTGAGCCAGCGCATTCAGTGATTGCGTTTACAATTCTACAGTACATCCGCGAAGTGCGGTTTCAGTCTCTTATATACAACAGCACCTATTCCAAACAGCAGAGCACAGATCACCCAGAAATAAACCGTAGAGAAAAAGTTCTCAAAGAACCACACTCCGCCATAGATGGAATTGCGGTATCCGTTAACTATATAGATGACCGGATTAAGCTTAAGTATGGCAAGCATCGTAGGATTGGAGATCATTCCGATATCCCACATTATGGGGGTTGCCCATACGAGTATCTGGAGAAGTACGGCGATAAGCTGTCCAAGGTCTCTTACAAATACAACCAGCGAGCATGTGGTGTAGCACATGGCAAGAGCGAGCACAAATGTGCAGGCCGTATAGTAGATGATCTGGATCCAGTAAAGATTGGGATAATACCCGCACAGCACGGCAAGGACCATCAGAAGCACCACAAAGAAAGCATGGGTAAGAAGAGCAGCAACCACCTTGATAATGGGAAGAACGCTGATCTTGAAGACCACCTTCTTGACAAGATAGCTGTACTCGAGAAGAGCTCCGGTTCCCGAAGAAAGCGCCTCACTGAAGAAGAACCACGGGACCATGCCACATGTAAGGAACAGAACAAAGGGGACATCGGAACCGCTGCTCCTTGCGCCCTTCATGATAGTACCGAAGACAAAGTAGTAAAGAGCTATGGTCACAAGAGGCTGGATGAAGGCCCAGAACACACCCATGTATGAGCCTGCATATCTTCTCTTGAAATCATTGCCTGCAAGCTTTAATATCAGTCTTCTGTTCTGCCATATCTCGACAGGCAGCGTGACAATCTTGTCATATTTGAGCACGAAGAAAAATGCCGATACCACTATGACTATCACCGATATCGTCTTCTTCATGATTTCCATATGTGGATCAACGCCCGGATCGGTATTGACATGCAGAAGAACGCCTGCCGCAAGAACAGCAAACGCCAACAATCCGAGAGCTATGATAAATTTTTTTCTTTTGATAGCGGGAGAATTCATCTGTCCGGGAACTGCTCCTTAAACGGAGCCCAGACCTTGTCTCTTTCAGAGAATGTCAGCTCCATGTCATCCGTGATGGGCCATTCTACACCTACATCAGGATCGTTATACATGATGCCTCCCTCATCACCGGGGGTATAGAAATCACTGCACTTGTAGCAGAATTCCGCATAATCAGAGAGCACCAGGAATCCGTGTGCAAATCCTGCAGGTACAAGAAACTGCTTCTTGTTCTCCTCGGAAAGAAGAACACCCTTCCACTTGCCGAAGGTTGCCGAACCCTTTCTGAGATCAACAGCCACATCATATACTTCACCCTTGATTGCCCTTACTAACTTGGTCTGGGGATGGTTTATCTGGAAGTGAAGTCCTCTGAGCACTCCCTTTTTGGATGCGGACTGATTGTCCTGAACAAAGACAGTGTCAATACCTGCCTCCTTGAAATCATTGAAGTTATAGGTCTCCATGAAGTACCCTCTGCTGTCTCCGTGGACTGCCGGGGTGATTATCTTCAGGCCCTCGATCTCGCATGTTTCAACAGTTATCTGTCCCATATCTATTCTCCTGACTTAATATTTTTCTTTCTGCCCGGGCAGGCAGCTGACCTTTTATGATCAATAGTACATTATGTCGAAATCCACGTTGCCGTTTATTCCGTCTATATGTCCCTTTGATGTGTACTGCCACATCGAGTAATATCCGTTATAGAGCGGTGCGCTGCGGTATTCTGCAAGCCACACATTAAATCTGTCCAGTCTTGATGCATCTATATTGTTGGTAAGCCAGTTCCTGCATGCATATACTCCGCCCTGCTGTCCCGCATTCTCCAGTGTCCTGCAGAAAGCTTCGCACACAGAGGTCCTTGTCTCTGTATCTATCTGGTCGCCTCTGCCTCCGCCGGAGCCTTCCACATCGAGATAGATGGGAAGCTCAAGCTTATAAGGTGAGCACATCTCCATGACAGCGGATGCTTCCTCCACCGCTTCGGCTTCGTTTATAGCCTGTGTTACAAAGTAAACTCCCACCTGAAGCCCTGCACTCTGTGCACCGGATACATTTGCGTCAAAATACTTATCCTTTACGATGGCACCTGTCACGGAACCTCTGTATCCGGCTCTCACGATGACAAACTCGATACCGGATTCCCTAACCTTATCCCAGTCGATGTCTCCCTGCCAGCTGGATACATCGATCCCGGGCTTATGGTCCGAGCCTCCCGCCTGGAGCGTGACTATCTCTGTTCTGTCCGCATCCAGTACGGCGTCCTCACGCAAAGCAGTATCTTCAAGCGCTGCGTTGATCTCTTCTTCCGTTTTTATCAGAACGGAAATATCCGCAATAGGGATATACTCAACTTTATCCTTAACCGTGACCCTTGTGGAATGAAGCGGCACTCTGTATCCCTCAACAGGTTCAAGCGTCACATCATAGTCGCCGGATGCAAGTGTTCCCGCATAGATGACTCCATCCTTATCCAGGTCCCTGTATCTGGTCACCACATCCGATGAATCAACAAGCTTTATATTGAATGATACTCCGGTCACGAGCTCACCGTTATTGTCCAGCACCAGTATCCTCAGATCCTTTTCCACGCTTGTGATCATAAGGGATAGATTGCCCGACTGATCCATTGCCTGATAGAACGCATCACTATGTTCTTCGTCAAAGAAGGTTGGGTCTGACATGAATCCGTAAGGATCATCTCCGATAAGATGTCCCTCACCGGGATTCTGTGCTGCAACCGCCGGAGTCTGCATCTGACTCTGATCCTGTAAACCGGCATTCCCCGTTCCGCTGTTTTGTGTGCAAAGTATCACTATCAGTACTATCAGCAGTACCGCACCAAAGCTTCCGAGAATTGTCAGTAACCTGGACCTAGAGTCCATTTGCCACCTCTCTTAAATACTGGCCGTAAGCTGTCTTGATAAGAGGCTCGGAAAGTTTAAGGAGCTGCTCCTTATCAATAAAGCCTCTCTTAAATGCGATCTCCTCGATACAGGAGATGTAAAGTCCCTGCCTCTTCTGGAATGCCGCAACGAAATCGGCAGCATCGAGAAGGCTGTCGTGATTACCGGTATCGAGCCATGCAAAGCCTCTTCCGAGAGTCTCGACATGAAGATTGCCCCTGCTCAGGTACTCGTTATTAACGGATGTGATCTCTATCTCACCGCGTGCGGAGGGCTTTACGTTAGCTGCGATATCAACGACATCATTGTCATAAAAGTAAAGTCCGGGCACTGCATAATTGCTCTTGGGGTTCGCAGGCTTCTCCTCGATCGAAATAGCCTTTCCCTGGGCGTCGAACTCAACAACACCGTACTCCCTGGGATCCCTTACGTAGTAGCCGAATATGGTGGCACCGGGTTCGGATGAGGTTCTGTCCGCCACGGCGCGGAGAACCTTGGAGAAGCTCTGTCCGTAGAAAATATTGTCGCCGAGAACAAGAGCCACGGGATCGTTTCCGATGAAATCCTTACCGACTATGAAAGCGTCTGCAAGTCCTCTGGGCTGATCCTGGATGGCATATGAAAAATTCATTCCCAGCTGGTCTCCGGTACCGAGGAGATCCTCAAAAACGGGGAGATCCCTGGGGGTGGAGATAATAAGCACCTCTCTTATGCCCGCAAGCATCAGGGTGGAAAGAGGATAATAGATCATGGGCTTGTCATAGACAGGCATGATCTGCTTTGAGATTGCTTTGGTAAGTGGATACAGTCTTGTGCCGCTTCCGCCGGCAAGTATGATACCTTTCATTTGTGGTTCCTTTCAAAAATCCGTTTGATACGACCTGTCATAAGATACTGATCAGATCTCTTTTCTTGATCCGTACATATTCTCATAGTACTTCTGATAATCTCCGCTGGTGACGCCTTCCATCCACTTCTGATTCTCAAAGTACCACTTGATGGTCTTTCTGATGCCTTCCTTGAACATGGTTTCAGGCTCCCAGCCGATTTCTGCCTTGATCTTATCGGGAGCGATGGCATATCTTCTGTCGTGTCCCTTGCGGTCCTCAACATAGGTTATAAGATCCTCATTGATGTGAGCCTTTCTGGGATCGGAATCGGGAAGTTCTTCTCTGAGGACATCAAGAATGGTGTGAATGATCTCGATGTTCTGCTTCTCATTATGTCCGCCGATATTGTAGGTCTCAAACAGTCTGCCCTGCTCCTGTACCATATCGATTGCCTTGGCATGATCTTCGACATAGAGCCAGTCACGAACGTTCTTGCCGTCTCCGTAAACGGGAAGCTTTGCGCCCTTAAGAGCATTGTTGATCATAAGAGGGATGAGCTTCTCGGGGAACTGGTAAGGGCCATAGTTATTGGAGCAGTTGGTTATATTGGCAGGGAAATGATACGTATCCATATAAGCCCTGACAAGCATATCGGAGCTTGCCTTTGATGCCGAATAAGGGCTGTGAGGGCTGTAGGGAGTTGTCTCATAGAAGAATGCGTTCTCATCCTCGGGAAGGGAACCGTATACCTCATCGGTAGAAACATGAAGGAACTTCTTTCCCTCGGGATATGTTCCGTCTTCCTTCTCCCATGCGTCCCTTGCACATGCCAGCATGATACCCGTTCCGAGTACATTGGTGCGGATGAAGGTCTCGGGATCCTTGATGCTCCTGTCTACATGTGACTCGGCTGCGAAATGCACAACTCTGTCAATATCGTTCTCATCGAATATCTTCTTGATGGCATCCTTGTCGGTAATATCCGCTCTGACAAAAGTATAATTCTCCCTGTCCTCGATATCCTTAAGGTTCTCAAGATTTCCGGCGTATGTGAGGACATCCACATTGATGATGCGGATATCATTATCATACTTCTTAAACATGTAGTGGATGTAGTTGGAACCGATGAATCCGGCGCCTCCTGTGACAAGATAAGTTCTCATTTTTTTCTCCTTCCGGTGGTCATTCCACTTTAAAAAATATTAACAGATCATAACGGGAAGTTTCCCGGTAAGTGATCATGAATAACGAAGATTAAGATCCACGCTTCCGGTTATTCCGGAGATGGTACCCTTGTCGGTGTACTGCCACATATCATATCTGCCGGTATATCCGCAGACTGATGAATAGTGAGCGACCCAGATCTTGTAATTACCAAGCTGAGATGCATCCATCTTGGTATCCAGCCAGGTCTTGTTGGCATATACACCCGCCGAATATCCGGCGCTCCTTATGGTCTCACAGAATGCTATGATGACCGACGTTCTGGTGGCCTTATCGATCCTGTCTCCTCTTCCTCCGCTGGTTTCCACATCAAGGAACACCGGAAGATCGAGAGAATAGCCCTTTATCCTGTCGAGCACCATCGATGCCTCGTATACTGCTTCAACATCATTGATCGCCTGTGTTACAAAGTACACTCCGACCTTAAGTCCGGCACCCTTTGCTCCGTTGATGTTGGCAACAAACCTGGAATCATCGATAAGCGCCCCTGCCGTAGAGCCTCTGTATCCGACTCTGATAATGACATAATCAACACCTGATGCCTTGACAGCAGCCCAGTCGATATTGCCGTTCCACTTGGATACATCTATTCCGAGCACACCCGAGGTTGATGTCATCTTGCCGTCGGCTGCGAACATGTATGTGACACCCTGGATCACCTGGGTTCCGGTGACAACCTTACCGTTTGCATCATAATAGTATGTGCTTCCGTTGATGTTCTGCCATCCGGTGTATTTGGTTCCGGTTACGATATAGAACTTATCGAACTTGGCATAATCCGCAAATGTTGCGATACGGTATGCATTATTCTCAAATACGTAGACCTCGTTACCCGATTTATCCTTCAGGGTCTGGGTCATATCAACATTGGTAACGGTTACCGTACACTTTGCGGATGCGGTAGCGGTTTCGGTAACCTTATCGGTCTTTGCCGTTGTTACCGTAACCGTAATGTCACAGGTTCCTCCTGCAACTGCGGTGACGGTTACAGTCTTATCCGATACCGAAGCGGTTGCAACCGAAGTGTTGGATGAGACCACGTCAATCTTGTCCACCTTATCTACATTTGTCAGAGAATAACTGAATGTAAATGTTCCTGTGGCTCCGGTCTTAAGTGAAAGCGTTGCAGGTGATACGGTAACGCTCACTTCAGGCTTGGGAGCAGGAGTATCATTGGCAGATACAGACGTACCTGAGTTGTTGTTACCTGACTGACTTTCATTTCCGGATACGGATGGAGTAGTGCCCGAATTGTTGTCAGACACAGATGGCTGACTGCCGGATTCCGTGTTTGAACCGTTATCTCCGGAATTGCTTTCCGAATTGTCACTCTCACCGCTGTTAGTTTCGCTTACAAGCACTATTCCTCCCGGCTCCTGCATGGTAAGTGCAGCCAGAGGATTGGTAATGGTATCCTTTGAGATCTCCGTGTACATGGGAGAAACGGAGCTTTCAACAAAGGCCACGGTATTGGTAGGGTCAAGCTCCGAGGTATTGCCCCTGCTTGCTGTATCCTCAGCGTTTTCGTTGACCTGGGAAGCATCCTTTACTTCGTCTCCCACATCAACCTTTGCATAATCAATGGTGCTCTTTACGGTAACATTATTATCCGAAGGCCATGAATAATCCGAATACTTATCTCCGCTTAAGGGTTCAACATGGACCTTATATTTTCCTTCACTGATCGAGGTCTTATAAATGATCCCGTCCAGATCATCGTCGGTCCAGTTAAGTGTTTTACCGGAAGGATCTGTTATGACCACCTGGAAAGGAATATTGGGTATAAGCTTTCCGGTATCCGCATTGATGAACCTGATCTTAAGATCCGATTTTACGGTTATCAGCTCAATAGATACGCGTGTACTGATAACAAGTTCATTCTCGTTATAATCCGTATGCGGTGTAACGGATGTGTCAGGAACCGGCACATCCACAACCTGTGTTCCACCGGACATCGTCGCATTAATGGCTGCATCAATACCGGCACGCCCAATGGAATCGATGGAGCCGAGCTCACTTCCTACTCCCATAAGTTCATCCGCAACCGGAAGACCGGCATCGTTCATCCTTACGACC
This sequence comes from uncultured Lachnospiraceae bacterium, assembly GCA_902761225.1. Lineage (GTDB taxonomy): Bacteria > Bacillota > Clostridia > Lachnospirales > Lachnospiraceae > AC2028. Next base: position 13,889 of record CACWJQ010000050.1, read on the forward strand.
GAACCTGATGATGATCCGCCTCTGTGCAGAAGACCCTTGATGCCGAATATTCCCACTGCCAGAAGTGCAATGCAGGCTGCAGCGATCACGAGTAATTTCAAAACATTATTCTTATCCTTTTCAGGAGCCTTGATGACAGGATTGTGGGGTGCGTCAAGATTTACATATTCGTCAGATCCCAGATCCTGATCTGCTTCATCATATGATGCGGCTTCAGGCTTCCTCTTATCTGAGCGGGCCTTACCGGATATGCTCTTTTCTGAAGTGCGTTTTCCTGAAGGCTTACCATAAGAAGTCTCCTTAGCAGATGCTTTCACCCCGGATGCATCGGCACTTTCGGAGACTGCATCAACATCACTTACATCTTCGCTGTAAGCTCCGCTCTGCCTAAGCTCTCTTATACGTGTTCCCTTAACATAGGCTGCAAGATCCGCCGCATTGATCGTAGCGGTATCAAGTCTTACCTCATCAAATCCAAGTGTGGGATCATCATCCGAATAGTCATCATGATCAGCGACTTCTTCCGGATACTCTATCTCTTCAAGAGAGCCTTCTGCAGCTGCTGCACCTTCACCAAATTCTTCGATAACGCCGGTCTCGTCTGACACTTCGTCATAGTCATCATCATAACACCCGGCCTCTTCGGCATCTTCGGTCTCTTCAGGCTCGTCATAGTCTTCCGCATCTTCCGGAATCTCATCTATAGCGCCGGTCTCGTCTGACGCCTCGTCATAGTCATCATCATAATACTCAGACTCTTCGGCATCTCCGGTCTCTTCAGACTCGTCATAGTCTTCTGCATCTTCCGGGATCTCATCTATAGCGCCGGTCTCATCTGACACCTCGTCATAGTCCTCGTCATAATACTCAGACTCTTCAGAATCAAAGGTCTCATCTGCTTCCTCAGGGTCATCTATAGTATCCGTCTCATCGACTTCTTCAAGTTCTTCTACTTCATCAGTCTCATCGACTTCTCCAGGCTCTTCTGCTTCATCGGTCTCATCCGACACTTCATCATAGTCTTCGTCGTAATTTTCATATTGAGCGTCGATGTTATCCTCTGTGGCATCATCAGGAAGCTCGATGGAACCGGTCTCATCAAGAGAGACAATATCATTTTCAAAGTCGGCTAAACCGGAGTCTTTCGGCTCCGTTCCCTTAAATCTTCTGTTTATATTAAATATTTTGCCCATAATCTGTAAAATTATACCATTTTTGGAGGCGTTTCACAAATCCGCCCGCTGTTTCACGAATATGGCCCTTATTCCACCACCAGAAGTCCCACTTCAGTGCTCAGAAGGGTGCTCTTGTAGATCACATATCCGTCGATGGTCATGTACTCCACATAGTACCTGGGAGGAGTATCGAATTTCTCATATTCATAGAGCACGATGTAATGACAACCGTTCTGGGCGGCAAGAGTTCCTATTTCCTCAGGATCCTTATCAGGGGAGAGCATTGCCTCCCTCAGGTCATTCACCTCGGTGCTGATGCCCATCATATATTCCCTTCCGTAGGGCATGCATATACAGGGATCGTACTGCCTTACAAACTGCTGCATCTCAAAGGGAACGACTGCCATAACCTCACGCCCTTCCACATGGAGGGCATCGCAGATATCCACAACTGCCTGGGGCATATGGTATATATTGGCAGCCTTCACCATATACATATCGCTGTACATCAGTCTTCCGGATACAGCCATGAGGAGTGCAAGTCCGGCAATGCAGACATTCCTCTTAAATCCTTTAAAAAGGCCGCATACATCGGTAGCCGCATAAGCGATCACGGGTGTCACCGGGATAAGCCACAACAGTCTGTAATATGTGACACTCTCCGATATCTTACCGTATATCTTCAGGCTTAACGGACACAGGAAAAAGGCAAGGACGACCAGTGGCATGTAGACAAGAAAGCACCTTTTTACCCTGTCCTTTTCGGTAAAAAGAAGATATGCCAGACTTAAAACGAACAAAACCGTCACAAATCCGGTGCCCATATGATCTTTTATAACTGATAAGATCTCTCTAAACATACTGCCTCATCTCATCACAAGGTACATCGCAACAAATACCATGCAGGGCATGGTGCAAAGTATCATCAGCAGGGGAGTCCTGAGTTTTCTGAACATAACCGCCATGCATATGGCACATACTCCCACCAGTGCCATGCACAGCATACCTCCCATGGTGGAACAGAGTGCTCCGGCAAATCCTGTAAGCATAAGCAGGCTTCCATCCCGGAGAGTTATCTTTTTATCCTCACGGGTCTTCTTAACCAGTGATATAAGAAGGATCAGCATGAAGGGAATGATGAAAGTGGCAAGAGCGGCCTTTCCCTGTCTTGACCTTGCCAGCAGGAAATTCTCCGCTGTATAGATGGAATAGTCACCGAAGGCGGTAAGAATGCTTACGAAGAACATGAATGCATCCCTCTTCGCATGATCGGTTCCGTACAATTCACCAGCCAGTATATACATGACCGAAAAGCTCAGGAGCATCATTGACCACGGAAAAAATGTATGGGCCATGGCAACTGCCCTTATCCCGGACATCCTTGAAAGGAAGGTGATCCACATCGGAAACGGTGCAAACAGATATCTGAAGGGAGAGATGATGGCACCGCCGGTATACGGTTCAACAACATACATGGCATCCGACGAAGCGGTACCTGTGGCAACGGCAACATAGAACGCATCATCACCGTCCATATATGTCCTGAAAAATGACATGACCATCATAAATACGATCCCCGCCATGGCAGCCATCCCCCAGAAGCCCATCCTGCCGAAGGGTCTCTTCAGCACGCCCACCAGCTGATCGCGATACCCTGTAAAGGTGATGATCAGAAGAACCAGAAGGACTGCTCCGCATATGGGAAGATAGATCCTGAGTGCCTGGGAAAACAGCATCTTTTTCAGTATCGCGAACACGAAAACCGGCTGAAAAAGAGCAAAGAGCAGTATCTGACCCGAGGTATATGCCCTGGCCAGAAACATGGACCCTGTATCATTTTCCTCTCTTCCGGTGACTGCAAAATACAGTCCCGCGATCACGGGAAGCAGAATCTCCAATGCAATTGTGACAACTATACCCTTTATCATTCTGCGCTTTCCGTCTTCTTATGATCACCTATGGCAATATACGCAAAACAGGCGATCCACATGCATACAGCAAATAGTCCCTTTCTCTGATCCCATGCATTATTGCCCGAAAAAGTATATATGACCGCTGCCATCACAAGCATGATACATGTCGGAACAAACTCCCTGAGCTTACCTGCCCTTCCCTTAATGAAGGCAGCAATAAGGGCTAACGGCATCATAAAGCAGTATATGACCGAAGAAAGTCTCAGATAATATCCGGTAAAAACAGGGACATTTCTTCTCATCACGTCATAGATTCCTGCCGTGTACCCGGGAAGCCCTATCCCGCGAAGCTTTATCTCAGAAAAAAACGGAACAAAGAGATAGCCTGCGATCTCCGTCACAGTGTCAATTACTATCGCCTTCTTATTATCCCTGAATGCCACCTTTGCCCAGGAAAGCATCTCATTGGTTGCCGCTGATCTTCCCAGCTTCTCCTGAACGGCATCCGCAAAAACCGAGCTTACAAGCCCCGGATCTTCCATGACCGCATGCATGGTCTCCCGGTCCACCACATTAGTGATATAATCCGGCCACTGGTACATCTCATCAAGATCCTCCGACCATGCCACCCTGTAATAAAGGCTCCTCTTAAGCACATCGCTGACGCCAAGCCTCTCACCGGATCTGAACAGTCCATCCGTCATGAAGATGATCATGAAAAAAACTGCGCAGATCAGGATGGGACACAGCTTCATGATCTTCCGGGAAAAATCCGCTCTCTTAAGTATGGTCACCAAAAGTACCGCTACAGGGATCATTCCAAGCAGGATAAACTCCCTCCTCAAAAGAGAGAGCATCAGCCAGAAAAGCGAGATAACGCATACATCCCTCAGTGCACGTTCCATCCCGAGTCCATTTTCACTTTTTTTCCATTCACGGATAAATACGATCTGAAATGTGACAAGCAGACACAGAAGACTCGATACAAAGGAATATTCAAGAACAGCCAGATGACACTGCATTGCATAGGGACAGGTGATGACGGCCATTGATATCCATATCCTTGTCCATACTTTCACGGCTCCCAAAACCCTGCCGGAAAAGATAAACCACGAGACGAACGCAAGAACTGCCTGAAGTACATACATGACCACATAGAACCTTACCGGTCCGTTAAGAGTCATGGTCCTTACAACGGCAAGAAGAGCGGGATACAGCACGCCGCCCCCGCCAGTAACAGAAAGGGTCTCAGACTGTTTTAGCAGAAGCGTGGTATCACCGAACATCCTGAGCGAGGTGCAGTTATATACACCCCATATGCAGCCTGCAGCGATCTGCAATGACAGGAGTATAAAAAATGCGGTCTTAAAAGCAGAGCTTATTTTTCCAAAAAGCTTACCCAGCATAAAACTCCGAGACTTTATCACATATATGATCGACCTGATCGGGCTTTAATCCGTAGTACATGGGAAGCCTGAGCAGACGCTCACTTTCTCTGGTGGTGTACTCATCAGTGCCGTGGAATCTTCCCATCTTCTTTCCGGCAGGTGCACTGTGAAGAGGGATGTAGTGGAATACGGAAAGTATCTCATTTTTCTTAAGGTGATCGATGAGCCTTGACCTTTCCTCGATATCCCTGCATTTAATGTAGAACATGTGCGCATTGTGAACGCACTCTTCAGGAACATAGGGAAGTTCGATGTGACCCTCATCTGCAAGAACCTTAAGTCTTGAATAATAATGATCCCAGCTTGCTCTTCTGTCATCGTTGATCTTATCCGCTATCTCAAGCTGAGCATACAGATAGGCAGCGTTCATATCACTGGGAAGATAGGATGAGCCAAGATCCACCCATGTGTACTTATCGATCTGTCCGCGATAGAATTTGGCACGGTTGGTACCCTTCTCTCTGATGATCTCCGCGCGCTCGGCATCTTCGGGATTTTTGATCAGAAGTGCACCGCCTTCTCCGGAACTGTAATTCTTGGTCTCATGGAAGGAATATGCTCCGTAGTCACCGATGGTGCCCAGTGCCCTTCCCTTATATGTGGCCATAACACCCTGGGCCGCATCCTCCACAACCTTAAGGTTATGTCTTGATGCTATATCCATGATGGTATCCATCTCACAGCCGACACCCGCGTAATGAACGGGAGCTATGACTCTGGTCTTCGGAGTGATGGCATCCTCGATCTTCTTCTCATCGATGTTCATGGTATCGGGACGGATGTCCACAAATACAGGCACCGCACCGCGAAGCGCAAATGCATTGGCTGTGGATACGAATGTATATGAGGGCATTATGACCTCATCACCCGGCTTAAGATCACACAGTATCGCGGCAAGCTCGGTTGCATGAGTGCAGGATGTGGCAAGAAGACACTTAGCGGTTCCGGTCCTCTTCTCAAACCACTCGTTGCACTTTTTGGTATACTGTCCGTCTCCGCAGATCTTCTGTGCTTCGACACACTCTCTGATATATCCCATTGCGGTATCGACATAGGGAGGAACATTAAAGTTGATCATTTATTTCCACTGTCCTTTCAAATTGCCGGTCAGGCTTTCTGTTGTATCTCTTATTATGAATCTGGGTCTTCCCTTGACCTCTTCATATATCCTTGCGATATAGTGCCCTGCAATGCCAAGGCTCAGCATCATAAAGCCTCCGATTATGAGCAGAAGCAGTATTACTGTCGTAAAGCCGTCCGCAGAGGTTCCTCCGAAGTATCTGAACAGGGTCTGTATCCCCAGCACCACGGCAAATATGATGAAGATCCATCCCATGGTGGTAATGAGTTTGAGCGGAAGGGTCGAAAATGATGTGGCATTACTTATGGCATATTTTATAAGACCCTTAGTGGTCCACTTGCTGCTGCCGTTCCTTCTTTCCTCCACATCATAGAATACCTTCTCTGACCTGAAGCCTATCCAGAATGTAAGAGCCCTGAAGAATGTATTGCTCTCAGGAAGTTCGAGAAGCGCATCCACAGCTTTCCTGTCAAGGAGCTTAAAATCAGACGACGAGCTCATGTCTATCTTTATGAGCCTGCTCATTATCCCGTAGAAAAGTCCGGCACTGAGCTTATGGAATATGCCCTCCCTGCCGCGGCTGTTCTTGATCCCTTCAACAACCTCGGCGCCTGCCTTCCATTTTTCTATCATTTCCGGAAGCACGGAGACAGGGTGCTGCAGGTCACAGTCCATCACTATCACGGCATCTCCAGAAGCAAGGGATAACCCCGCAAAGATAGCGGCTTCTTTTCCGAAGTTCCTGGAAAACTCCGCGCCCTTTACATGGGGATCCGCGGCTGATGCAGCCTGTATCTTCTCATAGGTCCCATCCGATGAACCGTCACTTATGAAGACCAGCTCATACTCTTCTCCGGTACCGGAAAGAGTCTTTGAGATCTCGCTGACCGCAAGTTCTATATTGTCCGCCTCATTGTATGCGGGAAGAACTACAGATACCATGTCCGTCCTTTCTGCGGAGCTTTTATGTAAAAGCCTCTGCTCCGTTTATTCTGACTGTTAACATCAATCCCTGAGAGCATCCTCTGTCTTAACACAGATCACGCCGTCTATCATCCTGACGGATGTATCACCGGGAAAGCTTTCCATCTCTATATATTCATCCGAATAATAAATCCTTGCCTCTTCTTCCTCGGAAACAAAGTTCAGAGTCGCACCCATGTAATACTTGATGAATGCCTCATAGTTGCCCGAGGTGTATATCAGATAATCGCCGTTTAATCCGATCATCTCCTCAGTGACTGGCGCGGTGATCTCGGAAGGCGGAAATTCATCATCCCCTATAACTCCCATAATAGCTATGGGCACTCCCTGATAGTAACCCTCGGTCTGTTCTATCCTGTCGAGAAGCCT
>CACWJQ010000051.1 GCA_902761225.1 uncultured Lachnospiraceae bacterium
AGATGATAAAGGAGGTAATGAACATGTCTAAGATTTATAAGAGTGCACTTGAACTTGTAGGAAACACACCCCTTGTGGAGGTGTCAAACATTGAGAAGGACCTTAAGCTTGAAGCTACAGTCCTTGTAAAGCTTGAATATTTTAATCCCGCAGGAAGCGTTAAGGACCGTGTTGCAAAGGCGCTGATCGAGGATGCTGAAGAGAAGGGCATACTTAAGCCCGGTTCGGTCATCATCGAGCCCACAAGCGGAAATACCGGAATCGGTCTTGCATCCATCGCTACGGCAAAGGGATATCGTATAATCCTAACCATGCCCGAGACCATGAGCGTTGAGAGAAGAAACATTCTCCTTGCCTATGGTGCAGAACTTGTTCTTACCGAGGGCTCCAAGGGAATGAAGGGAGCGATTGCAAAGGCAGAGGAGCTGGCTAAGGAGATCCCTGACAGCTGGATCGCAGGTCAGTTCGTAAATCCCGCAAACCCTGCGATCCACAGAGCGACCACAGGTCCCGAGATATGGAACGATACCGACGGAAAGGTTGATATCTTCATCGCAGGCGTAGGTACCGGCGGAACCGTGACAGGTGTGGGTGAGTATCTCAAGTCACAGAATCCGAATGTAAAGGTAGTCGCTCTTGAGCCCGAGGATTCACCCGTTCTCTCGGAGGGAAGATCCGGAGCACACAAGATCCAGGGTATCGGAGCAGGCTTTGTTCCCGATGTGCTTAACACCAAGATCTATGATGAGGTCTTCAAGGCTCCCAACGATAAGGCATTCGAGACCGCAAAGCTTCTTGCCAAGAAGGAAGGCATCTCCGTGGGTATCTCATCAGGTGCTTCGCTTTATGGAGCTATAGAGCTTGCAAAGCGTCCCGAGAATAAGGGAAAGACCATCGTAGCTCTTCTTCCCGACAGCGGTGACAGATATTATTCAACTCCGCTTTTTGCACAGTGATCCAAAACATTTCATGTTTTCGATAGCAACTCTTATACCATAACCTCTAACGCTGAAAAGCACGGCTTGTCCGTGCTTTTTAGTGTGCAATGTGTTATTATTATCCTCGCGTGCAGAAAAATACAACAACAAGAGGATGATCATATGATCTGTGATAATGTACTTGAATATATCGGACACACTCCGATCATAAGACTTGGAAGGATGAATGATCCTGATGCGGCAGAGGTTCTCGTAAAGTACGAGGGACTTAATGTGGGCGGTTCCATCAAGACCCGTACCGCATACAATATGATAAAACAGGCGCTTAAGGACGGACGTATCAAGGATGATACCATAATCGTAGAGCCCACCAGCGGAAATCAGGGCATCGGACTTGCGCTTATCGGTGCCGTCATGGGATATGAGACCAGGATCATTATGCCGGACAGTGTAAGTGAGGAGAGAAGACTCCTTGTAAAGCACTACGGAGCACAGGTGATACTGATCCATGATGCCGGAGATATAGGAGCATGCATGGATGAGTGTCTTCAGACAGCAATAAAGATGGCGGAGGAAGATCCAAGGGTCTACATTCCCCAGCAGTTTGAAAATCCTGCTAATCCCGCAGTGCACAAGCATCATACGGGACTTGAGATATTAGAGCAGGTGGCGGGCCCCATCCACGGTTTTTGTTCAGGTATCGGTACGGGGGGCACCATCAGCGGTATCGGCGAAACCCTCAAGGCTCAGTATCCTGATATCGAGATATGGGCTGTTGAGCCGGAAAATGCCGCGATCCTTGCAGGCGGCAATATTGGTACACATCTCCAGATGGGTATCGGTGACGGCATCATCCCCAAGAACCTGAATCGTGAGATCTATGACGATATCTATATCGTAACCGATGAGGAAGCCATTCAGACTGCCAAGGATCTTGCAAGAAAGGAAGGCATCATGTGCGGCATCAGCTCCGGAACCAACGTTGCCGCTGCCCTGAAGCTTGCCAAAAAGCTTGGAAAGGGCAAGACTGTTGTTACCGTCCTTCCCGACACGGCGGAGAGATATTTCTCAACTCCTCTCTTTGAAAACGACTGATCTATATCTGATATACCACGGGCCATGTGACTGTATACGGTTACATGGCCTCTTTTTGTGAAAAAATTATAAAATATGTCCCGATACCGGGGCCGTTTTGTGGAAAATAAATAACATTTGTGATATCATATTCAGTGGCATTTTATACCCAAATGGAGGTAATAAGGTGAGAGGCAATACAGGTATCACGCGCCGAAACAGTATGTACCGCGCGATTGCTGTTATATCGGGCATTTTCATAAATGTGATAATGGCGTTCATTGCCAACAGGATGGAGCTTCCGCTCTATCTTGATACGGCGGGGACCATTGCAGTGACAGCCATAGGAGGATTGTTCCCCGGAATGATGTGTGCCGTGGCGACCAATGTCCTGTGCACTCTGTTCAACAGTCTTTCCATCTATTATGTCATTATCAATATATCCATAGCCATACTGACGGCAGGATTCGTGCACGGTATGAGCAAAAAGATCAGGCTGCTCATTCCGATATACCTGGCAGCTCTTGCCCTGCTCAGCGGCGGACTTGGAATGCTGATCCAGTGGGGGCTCCTCAGGGAACCTCAGTTTGCGGACATTGCCCAGGCCGGGGAGGTTCTTTCCGAAAGGACGGGCATTGGGTATTTTACCTGTACCATACTTCTCAATCTCGGACTTAATCTGGTGGACAAGGTGATCACAGCGGGAATCGCATTTGCTGTGATTGCGCTCCTTCCAAAGCATCTCAGGCTTTCCATATATAACAGCGGCTGGAAGCAGAAGCCCTTATCTGACGATGAGATCGCATTATTCAGACGTATGCGTTATAAGAGACTTACCATCAGGCAGAGGATAGCCCTACTGCTTTTGTTTGCCGTTGTATCCATGGCAACGCTGATGACTGTATGCGGACTTCGCTTTTATTCAAAGACTGTCAGGGAAAAGTATGCCGAGACTGCGATAAATGCAGCGAAATTCGCGGCGGAGATAGTGGATGGTAATCAGGTGGACAGATACCTTGCACACGGCGGTCTTATCTCCGAATACGATGACCAGGGCTATATGGATGTTAACGGGATGCTCGTGGCATACAGCAAATCCATACCGAGTCTTACATATCTGTATATTTATAAGGTATCCGAAGACGGATGCCATGTTGTGTTTGATACGGACCCGGAGATGCAGGACGGAGGACGGATAGATGAAGTGTATCCGTTTGATGATATTTTTTCCGGAGAGATGGAAGACCTTCTGGCCGGCAGGCAGGTGGACCTGGTATCCGGCACCACACCTTACGGTGAGTTTTTCACTGCGTATGAACCGGTTTATGATGCCTTTGGCGAAACGGTGGCATATGCGGGCGCGGATGTTTCAATGGTCATGGTATCCAGGGAGATAAAAGACTTCATGCTCAGGATGCTGTTGATATTCAGCGGCTTCATAATCGTGATAGTTGTATGCGGATTGTGGATAGCCGATTACAATATCATCTATCCCATTAACAGCATGGCATCCAGTGCCAACAGCTTCATGACCGGCGATATGGATCAGAACGAACTTGACGAGCATGTCAGAAAGATACGTTCACTTGATATCAGAACGGGTGATGAAGTGGAGGATCTGTATCAGTCCATATGTAACATGTCATTTGAAATGGCCGAACAGATGCGTGATATCAGACACTATATGGATGCAAGCACAAAGATGCAGAGCGGTCTGATCATCACCATGGCTGATATGGTAGAGAGCCGTGATTCAGACACCGGAGCTCATGTTCAGAAAACAGCAGCATATGTAAGGATAATCCTCGAAGGGCTGAAGAGAAAGGGATACTATTCCGAAAAGCTGACAGAGAAATATATGGATGATGTGGAAAGATCGGCACCTCTTCATGATGTGGGCAAGATCAATATCTCCGATACCATACTGAATGCTCCACGTAAGCTCACTGACGATGAGTATAAGATCATGAAGACACATACCACTGCCGGCAAGGAGATCATGGAAAAGGCCATAAGCACCGTCCGCGGTGAGAGCTATCTCAAGGAAGCAAGGAATATGGCTGCATATCACCATGAAAGATGGGATGGCAAGGGTTACCCCGAGGGACTTCACGGTGAGGTCATACCTCTTTCTGCCCGTGTAATGGCAGTTGCAGATGTGTTCGATGCTCTTACTTCACCGAGAGTCTATAAGCCGGCATTTCCGGTGGAAGTGGCTCTTAAGATGCTGCAGGAGGGAGCCGGAACACAGTTTGATGCCAAGTGCGTTGAGGTGTTCATGGAATCTCTTCCCGAGGTTAAGGCTGTACTTAAAAAGTATCACGGTGTGTGATCGGTCGTGAAATGATCTGTTATGTAATATTTTCCGGAGGCGTGCTGAAGTGATAAAAAAGGTTGCTTTACGTTCAGCGAAGGTTTTGATAATGATGATCTGCATTGTTCCGCAGCTGCTTGGCTCGGGACTGTCCGTGCATGCAGCGGATACACAGGCAGCCGTATCACAGACACAAGGAACGGCATCGGATGTGATGATAGGAGGAGGATATGCCCTTTCCGGTCAGATCCGCGAGGTTGGATATACATCCCAGGTCTACGATGTGAATAACGGGCTTCCCACCTCTGATGCCAATTATGTGCTGAGTGCCGGGAACGGATATATCTGGATAGGCGGATACAGCGGAGTGTTCAGATATAACGGCAATGCCTTCGAGAAAATGGATACATCAAACGGTCTTACCAGCGGAAGGACTCTGTTCGAGGACAGTCATGGCAGGATCTGGGTTGGAACAAATGACAACGGTGTCGTTGTGATAGACGGTGATGAGCAGGTACATATCACATATAAGAACGGACTGCCTTCGTCATCCATAAGAACTTTTGCTGAGGATGAGTTCGGTACGATATACATAGGAACCACATCGGGACTTGCCAGGGTGAATCTTGAGATGGAGGTTTCCGTAGTTGATGACGAACGCATCAATAATGAGAAGATACTAAGACTTGTGGCTGACAGAAGCGGACAGGTATACGGACAGACCGGTAACGGCGGGATCTTCAGGATAAGTGAAGGAAGCATATCCGAATTCTACACGAGTTCAGAGCTGGGAATGGACCGTATCTCTGCGATAGAGTCTGATCCTGATGCAGATAACACACTGTATATCGGAACCGGCACAGGCTTTATATATCACGGAGAATTCGGAGCAAGATCATCGGAGCTGGATAAAGTGCTTGCTCCTGCAATAGGCGAAGTTCACTGGCTGAGCTATGACTGCGGAAGGATCTGGGTCTCCTCAATAAGCAGACTTGGATACATCGATGAATACGACCGCATCCATATGGTGGACCATATTCCCTTTGACAGCGGACTGGAGATGACCACCTCCGATTATCAGGGCAATATCTGGGTAGCGTCTTCAACGCTTGGTGTGATGAAGATCGTTACCAGCAACTTCAGCAATATCTCCGAGTATGCAGGCATCACGGGAGATATAGTCAATGCTGTTTACAGATTCGACGGCAAGACTTATATCGGTACCAATTCCGGTCTGGAGATACTTACAAGTTCAATGTCCCCCCTGAAGAATGAACTTACCGATTATCTGGAAGGCGTCAGGATAAGATGCATAGTCGGGGATACGGAAGGGAATCTTTGGGTTGCCACATATACAAGAGACCGCGGACTTATATGTTACAGCCCCTACGGCAGGATCACTTCCTTTACTACCGCAAACGGGCTGGTAAATAATCAGATAAGATGCATCACAATAGCTCACGACGGAACCATAGTGGTGGGAAGCAACGGCGGTGTATCGATGATCCGTGACGGAGCGGTGGTAAGGAATGTAACAGCAGAAGACGGCATCCATAACACTACCATCATCACTGTTGATGAAGGCTCCGACGGTACTATATATGCGGGCTCCGACGGCGATGGAATATATATGATCACCGATACTTCGGTTCAGCATATCACCAGAGAAGACGGACTTACCAGTGACGTTATACTCAAGATAAAGGAAGATGAGAAGAATCATATCATCTGGGTCATAACCTCCAATTCCATCGAGTATCTGAAGGGCGGCAGGATACATAACATATCATCCTTCCCCTTTAACAACAATTTCGATATCTTCGAGAGCAAAAACGGAGAGTTCTGGGTTCTTTCTTCGGTCGGAATATATACCGTGAACGTTGAGGAAATGCTGAACGATAATATAACGGAGTACAGGCTGTTCTCTGTATCAAACGGTCTTCCCGGATCTCTTACCAGTAACTCATACAATTCCCTTGCAGATAACGGAAGCCTTTATGCCGCCAGCCGTGTGGGAGTCATTAATGTAAACATCAACAGATATTATGATGAAAGTCCCGATGTCATAATGGATATCGGCTCCATTTATCTCGACGGTGAAAGACTTTCTGCTGATGAGAACGGATCATATGTCATCCCTGCAGATGCAGGACGTATAAGCATTGTTCCCGCCATCCTGGATTATACCCTGTTCAATCCTACCGTAAGGGTGTATCTGGAGGGAAGCGATGATGCGGGTATAACCGTGGAAAGAGATAAGCTCACTCCGCTTGAATATACCGGTCTGAAATACGGAACCTATACCCTTCATATCCAGATAATCGATGATGATTCCGGACAGGTCCTTAAGGACGAGAGCTATAAGATCATCAAGAAACCCAAGTTCTACGAGCTGTTTGTGACAAGGATAATGCTGTTTGTGGTTATCGGTGCCATCATCGGTCTCATCATTTGGAGGATCATGGCTCAGGCTGTCATCAGACGTCAGTACCGTGAGATCAGGGCAGCCAAGGAGGAAGCGGAGCGTGCGAACACCGCCAAGTCCAGATTCCTGGCCAATATGTCCCACGAGATCAGAACTCCTATCAATACCATAATGGGTATGGACGAGATGATACTGAGGGAAAGCGATGAGGGTGTTCCCAAGGAATATTATATGTCCGTCATAAACTATGCCCTTGATATCAGACAGGCATCGTCGTCCCTGCTCAGTCTCATAGATGATCTGCTGGATATATCCAAGATAGAATCCGGCAAGATGAGTCTTGCGGAGCAGGAGTATGATACCCAGGAGCTTCTGAGATCTGTGGTGACCATGATAAGGCTGAAAGCAAGTGAGAAGGATCTTGCCTTCGATCTTGATATTGATGAATCACTTCCGAAACGCATGTACGGTGATTCCGGCAAGATCAAGCAGATACTTCTGAATCTGCTTAGCAATGCCGTAAAGTATACCGATATCGGTGGGTTTACTCTCAAGGCTGTGGGAGTGGAGAAGACCAACGAGACATGCAGTATCAGATTCTCTGTCAGGGATACGGGTATCGGCATTAAGGAAGAAGATCTTAAGAAACTCTTCAATGCATATGAAAGACTTGATAAGGAGAAGAACAGCAGTATCGAGGGTACAGGACTTGGCCTTGATATTTCAAAGAAATTCACAGAACTCCTTGGAGGCGAGCTTTCCTGCGAGAGTGTTTATGGTGAAGGCTCGGAATTCAGCTTTACCGTTACCCAGGGAATAATTGACAGAACACCTATGGGAGAGTTTACTGAACGAAGTGATGATATGATGGCGGGTCCTTACGCTCCCAGGTTCATCGCACCTGATGCTGACGTGCTCATAGTCGACGATACTCCCATGAACCTTGTTGTGGCCAAGGAACTTCTGAAATCTACCAAAGTGTTCGTGTCCACTGCAGAAAGCGGTGAGGAGTGCCTTGAAAAGATCAAGTACGGCAATTTCAATATTGTATTCCTGGACCATACGATGCCCGGAATGGACGGTGTAGAGACACTGGAACGTATCAGGAAGACCCATCCCGATCTTCCTGTGTATGCACTTACTGCCAATTCCACAGCAGGAGAGGAATTCTATATCTCCAAGGGCTTCAACGGATATCTGTCCAAGCCGATAGACTCATACGCGCTTGAGAGTACGATACTTAAGCACCTTCCCAAGGAGATGGTGATGCTTAATGAGGAAAGTGATGAATCTTCGAGGGAGATGACAATACCTGAAAACAGAAGATGGATCGAGGGAGTTAAGGGTATATCGGTCCACGACGGTATTAGGAATTGCGGCAGTGTGGATTATTTCTTCAAGGCTGTCGGAATGTTCAGAGATACGATAGATGAGAATTCGGCCGTTATTGAGAAGGCCTATGCAGAAAAGGATGTGAAGCATCTGACAAGCAGAATTCATTCCCTTAAGACATCTGCAAGGATCCTGAGCTTATCGGATCTGGCCTCTCTTGCGGAGAAGATCGAAGATGCCGGGAATAAGGGAGATATTGCCTTTATCGATGGCAATATAGAAGAACTGCTGTCCATGTACAGGAGTTTCAAGGAGCAGTTCGCCGGAATAGAACAGGATGGAAAGGACATTGAGCCTGATAAGCCTGTTATATCCGAGGTGCTGCTTAAGGATACCTATAACTCGCTGAAGGTAGTCATAAACAGAGAGGATATGGAATCTCTTGAACTGATAGTGGTACAGCTTGATGAATACAGACTCAAGGATGAAGACAGGGCAAGGATAGATAAACTTGCAGACCTGATGGAGAAGTCCGACTGGGCCGGTATGAGGCAGCTGGCAGACAATGAATTCTGACATGTGCAAGGCAATGATCGTTTATGACATGGGTGTCGTATCACATGGCACCGGGGAGTCCTGAATGCTTGAATTAATAAGAATGCATCAATTGAACATAATGCTTATACTGGCCGGTATGTGCGGGCTTGTGGCTTTCTTTGCCTCAATCACAACGTACATGTCAAAGCGGAGAAAGATCTCGCTGATACTGCTTGAGGTAAGCGGTATGTTCCTTCTTGTATTTGACAGATATGCCTATGTGTTCCGCGGTGATGTGAGTTATACGGGATACTGGATGGTAAGGGTGAGCAACTTCATGGTATTTCTGCTGACGCTCTGCTCTCTGCTGCTATTCAATCTGTACTTTACGGATCTTCTGCTTGTGGAAGGCGGAATGAAGAAGATGCCTGAAGTCATCAGGTTGTCCTGCATAATACTTGCGGTTGGCATAGTTGTTCTTATCATTTCGCAGTTCACCGGACTCTATTACACATTTAATGAGAAGAATGAATATGTAAGATCATCATCATTTATTCTAAGCTATTTATTTCCGGTGGTTTCGCTGGTGCTTTCGATCGTCGCAATATTCCGGTATGCCGGTGTGTTCAGCAAGGAGATCAGAATGTCCCTTAAACTGTTCTCCATAGCTCCTCTTTTTGCTGCAGCACTGCAGTTTTTCGTGTACGGACTGTCACTGACCAACATCTCGATCACACTGATGTGTCTCGTGGTGTATGTCTTTTCACTGGTGGATATGAACCATGTTCTTCAGAAGGCACACAGGCAGGAGATCGAATACCTGGAAGAGCAGAGAAAGAACATGAGTACTCTGTTCGAAGAGACTGCCGTTTCCATAGCGTCTGCAATAGATATCAGCAAATCCCACACCGGAGGCCATTCATCCAGGGTTGCCGTTTATTCCAGAGAGATCGCCCGGGTCAGCGGTGAGAGTGAAGAGACATGTGAACAGGCTTATTTTGCAGGCCTTCTTCACGATGTAGGTAAATTGGGAATTCCCGATGCGATCCTCAATAAAAAGGGAGAACTGACCGGAGATGAAGAGATGATCCTGAGGGAGCATGCTGTTGAAGGAAGCAAAATGCTCTCGGGCATCAGATCCTATCCTTACCTGGGTGATGTTGCAAGGTACCACCATGAAAGATATGACGGTAAGGGATATCCCGACGGGCTTAAGGGAGAGGATATCCCCAAGCTTGCCAGGATAGTAGCCGTTGCGGATGCCTATGATATCATGACATCTGACAGGATCTACAGAGGCGCACTTCCCCAGCCCCGTGTAAGGGAGGATTTTCTTAAAGAGAGCGGTCTCAGGTTCGACCCTGTATATGCCAAGGCAATGCTTAAGATGATAGATTCCGATAAGGATTACAGCCTGAGGGAAAGCACTGATTCCGAGATCAGAAAGATGAAGACCGAGCTGGATTGCGAGGGCTACAGAAGTGACATCTCTGTCGGAATTCCTGTTAAGAACAGTACGATGAGGGTCAGGTTCAGATTTACTCCCAAGAAGGGGGATAATGAGAAGTTCGCCATCCCCACTCTGATCCTTTTTGATTCCCTTGACGGATGTGTTCATAACAATGAGCAGGCCATAGTGGAATATAACTATGTGGAATATGCCGAGGTGTGGTTCGACGGACATACCATCTCCACCAGAGCGCGCAATATCGAGATGAGACAGTTCAGGAACGTATCTTCCAGGGAGGCGACTCCCCTGGATATGCTTGAGGCGGTAAGGCGCTCCGGAAGTGTGGAATACACGGTGGAAGCGGGAAGATACAAGGATCACATCCGCATCAGGATAAACGGCGGATCTCAGGAACTTGAGTGCATTGTGGCCCTTCCGGATAATACCAGATATACATATATCGCCCTTACAGGTGAAAGCTGTCTCATTACGGGCATCTCCATAGATGAGATCGGACCTGCTCCTGCTGAAGGTGATATTCCCAGGATCGCAGATGAGATCGTATACACGGATCGTATGGAATCCGATCTTAAGAATATCCAGATCGACACAAAGCGCTCGGATTATACAAGCGGAGTTGAGATTCAGGACGGAATGAGGATAGCCTTTCATTCAAGGAGTCTCCCTGCTTCACATCTTGTATGGCATTGTCCCTATGTGGTCCTGTATCAGTCAAAGGATAAGAAGGTCCATGGTGAAGGCTACAGGGAACTGGTACTCGTAAGACTTGACGGTGAGATAGAAGAGGTAAATCCCGAGATTGACAACAGGATGGTGGTGACCAAGACGGAAGCCTTCGACGGATGGGATACCTGGAAGAATGCCAACAGACGCGGGATGGAATATATAGTGAACTTCCGCAAGAGAGGCAACAGGATCACCGTAACAGCGGAGAATGCGGGTATCGTCATCAAGAATACCACCGTGATAGAAAGTGAAGGCACCGGAGTGTATGCGGCACTCACGGGAGACCAGGTGGCACTTACGGATATAAGAGTGATCTAGTTAGAAGAGCATGGCGCAGATATGACAAAGCGCTGATAAAACAGGCGCCCGGATCCCGGCAGCAGGAAGCTGCCGGGATTTTTATTGCTTTTTTGCCGGAAATTGCCGGATGACAGGACTGACGGCGGGATCGTGCGCGGGGGTGGGATTGGGGTGGGATTTTTGGTATTGACAAAATGATTAAAAATGATATCATAATGATATCAGATATCAAAGTGATATCCGATATGACTTGGAAAGGAGTCAAAAATGACTGAAAAATTATACAAAGCACGTCCTAATGGAGCAGCAGCACTTTTGGGAATTCTACTCATGTACATCGCTGCGGGTTGCCTTCTGATCGTCGGAGCAAGCATTAGCAGACTTCTGGTAGCGCTTGCGATCATCGTAATAATGGTCGGATGGATCCCTCTTTGCGGACTCAAGGTATTAAGACCTCAGGAAGCCCTTGTTCTTACCCTCTTCGGTAAGTACAAGGGAACCATCAGGGAAGCAGGCTTTTACTGTGTAAATCCTTTTTGCACAGCTGTTAACCCCGCATCAATGACCAAGCTTGCACAGAGCGGTGATTCTCATGGACAGTCCTCTGCAGCAGGCATCACCATCACTTCAACAAGTGCAACGGTAAATCCCGAGATGTATTCCAAGAAGATCTCCCTGAAGGCCATGACCCTTAACAACGGCATCCAGAAGATCAATGACTGCCTCGGTAATCCCGTTGAGATCGGTATCGCAGTTATCTGGAAGGTTACCGACACTGCAAAGGCGGTATTCAATGTAGACAACTACAAAGAGTATCTTTCACTTCAGTGTGACTCTGCTCTCCGTAATATCGTAAGGATCTATCCCTATGATGTATCCGTCAACGTGGATACCACAGGAGACGGAATGGCCGATGAGGGAAGCCTCAGAGGATCTGCAGAGCTTGTTGCAGAGCGTATCAAGAATGAGATCCAGAGCAAGGTTAATGAAGCAGGTCTTCAGATAATCGAGGCAAGGATCACCTATCTTGCATATGCTCCTGAGATCGCATCCGTAATGCTTCAGAGACAGCAGGCATCCGCTATCATCGATGCCCGCAAGATGATCGTTGACGGTGCTGTCGGAATGGTTGAGATGGCACTTGAGAGACTTAATGAGAAACAGATGGTCCAGCTGGATGAGGAAAGGAAGGCTGCTATGGTCTCCAACCTGCTCGTGGTACTGTGCGGCAACCACGATGCCCAGCCGGTGGTTAATTCCGGAAGTCTGTATTAATGGCTGAGAAGAAGCAGGTTCCTCTCCGCCTTTCGGAGAAGCTCTACAATGATATCGCCAAATGGGCTGAGGATGACTTCAGATCCGTTAACGGCCAGATAGAGTATCTTCTTTCCGAATGTGTCAGGCAGAGGAAAAAAGACGGAAAATATGTCGGTGAGGAGATAGACGTGCCGCCAAAATTCGACCTCCACTGATATACATGGATATGAACAGTTGTATATGGAAGTATTCTTATGAGCGGTAAAAAGGGACGGCATCGGAAATGGTGCCGTTCCTTTCTTTTGCAGTATTCATGCGGGTTCCGGGCAAAATAACATATTTTTTTGCATTATATGTTGACACCATGGTGTAATGGGTGTATATATAACACATGAACAGTTGGAATAACGTGTTTTTTCGACTGAAGGTATCTGATCCACGGCTTTGATAAGGAAAAAGCGGGCAATGAAGACTTTTGAAAAGAGGCGGACATGATAATATCTCAGACATCCGGAGTTCCGATCTATCAGCAGATAGCGGACAGTTTCAGAGCGGATATCCTTGAGGGCAGGCTTAAGGAGGGCGAATACCTCCCGAGCATCAGGGGGCTGGCAAGAGACCTGAAGATCAGTGTCATCACGACCATGAAGTCCTATGAGATGCTTGAACAGGAAGGGCTTGTCACCGCGGTCCAGGGAAAAGGATATGTAGTCAACGCTCAGGACGGCAATATGCTCAAAGAGCAGCACATGAGGAAAGTTGAAGAGGGGCTGATGCAGGCGATAGGGTCTGCCAGAGTAGCGGGGCTTTCCGAGAATGAACTTATAGATACGCTGAAAATGCTATTAACGCTTAAGGAGAATTAACAATGGATTTTGAAAGTGCAGTACATGGAGAGGGAATAGTCAAGAAGTATAAGGGGTTCGAACTGAACGTTCCGGTTCTTGATATCCCTCAGGGATTTGCCACAGCTCTCATCGGGGAAAACGGAGCCGGAAAGTCAACTCTTCTGGACATCCTTGCCGGGATAAGACTTGATTATCAGGGAAGTCTTAAGTTCTTCGGAAAATACAATGACGACGACAGGGAGAATAATCCCGATGTCAAGAACTCCATAGGTTATGAGGGAACCGGAAATTATTACCTTCCCATGTGGACACTTAAGCAGGGCAGGGAGATACAGAAGCTTTTATTTAAGAATTTTGATGAGAACAAATACATCGAGATCTGCAAACAGCTTGCGGTTCCCGATGATGAGTCCAAGAAGATCACCGATCTGTCAGACGGAAATCACATGAAGATCAAGCTGGCCGGAGTTCTTTCAAGGGATACTGACCTTCTCATACTCGATGAGCCCGCATCACCCCTGGATCCTCTCATGAGAGACAAGCTCTGTGACATGATCAGGGAATATCTCCAGAGAGATGAGGGAAAGAAATCGGTACTTTTTTCTACTCATAACATTGCGGACATGGAAGCTGTCACGGACTATGCGATCATAGTAGAGAACGGTAAGGTCGTTGAGCAGGCCTTTGTGGAGGACCTCAAGGAAAAGTATGTGGTCGTAAAGGGCGAGAAGAGCGATGAAGAGGCAGCAAAGAAGGTTCTCTACAGTGTCTCTGCAAGCAACTACGGATTTGAGGGTATATGTCTTTCCGAAAGACTGAATGAGCTTGCAGGACTTAACACAGTTGTGGAGCAGGCGACTCTTTCTCAGATATGTGTTGCGATAATGAAGCAGAATTCAAAACTTTATGGTGTGAACTGAAAACGGTGGTGAGAAGATGAAAAGAATAATCAGTTCATATAAAGTTTTTACACCGAAGCTGTACAGGATACTGGGTGTATACCTTGGAACGCTGCTGATGGTACTGTTTTCACTGCTGTTCATGGCTATGGCGGGAAGACCGATCGCACTGATAGTAACTGCGGTAATAACCGCAAGTGCAGATATACTCTTAGATATATTCGTCTTTATGGGAGTCCTTTCCAGGGATTTTGATTTCGGTCTGCTCAGGAATTCCACCGAGGGACTTAAGGTTCTGAAGGCGGGTGTGCTGGGAGACCAGATAAGAAGATTCCTTCAGATAGCGGTGGTCATGGGGATATGCGGAATGGCGACTTACAGCTATTCTCTTGAGAACGGCTTCATGACGACGCCTTTTGAATACGGATGCTTTATTGCGATTCTGGTACTTACAATATATACATGCAATACTCTGGTCCTTAATTTTACGAGAAAGCACCTGAATTATGCGGAAGGGCTGCCGGGGCAGATGCTGATGACGGCCATTGAGGGCGTAGCCGTAG
>CACWJQ010000052.1 GCA_902761225.1 uncultured Lachnospiraceae bacterium
CTTTCCTGGATCGAATGATCCGATACGATCCTTATGGATATGACCAGAAGAACGGCCACGTAGAACGCACACACGATATACTGGGTGTATCCCAAAGGCCCTCTCTGGAAATGATTATCATCCGTAAAATAATAAACAGCCTTTGTAAAGAAACAGGAAAAAGAAAACACTATATTAATGATGGCAGGAATGGACAAAAGCCTGCTTGCCCTGTCATACACTATAAAGATCGTGCCGAGTATGATGATCGGTCTGATACTGTAACTCAATCCCGAAAAGACAAGACGCCATACGGACAGATAGGGCAGATTCCCGTAATACGTCTCAATATTGTCAGATAAGGATAACAGGAATATCAGAATGATGGTGACCCGAAGATCACGTATCATGTCCTTCCTGAGAAAGACATCATACGCAGACATTGTAAGCATGCCTATAAGCATGATCAGCAATACATAATTATTTACAAGATAACCGTCTAAAATATGCACTCGTTCACCTATCTTATCCTTTTACCGCACCACTGACAGTTCGTTCCATAATTCCTGTACAGAAACTTGCCGCAGTGGGGGCAATCATTGATCTTCTTTACGAAGATCAGATATAAAGTCATCATACCTAAAAACACATATGCGCCTGTCAATATGGCAACAGCCTGTTGCATACGGCCAAGGTTCATAAGGATAAAGAATATGATCAATACAACAAGACCTATAGCCACCAGGGCAATGAAACATATGATTCTGATCTTACCCACAGTCTCAGCCTTATAATCCTCTTCCTCTCTTGCTTTTTCCTCTTCTTCACGTCTGGCTTTTTCTATAAGCTGACGCTCATGATCCGTGATCTTGTGCCTGCAAAAGGGACAGATGTTAATATCATCTCCGATGGCTTCTCTGCATTTTGGACAATACATCATCTTTTCTTCCTCCTTATCACAAAGACCGGTGAACGGGTCATGCAAAAAACGGATTATATTTCTTCTCGTGTCCTATGGTTGTCGATGCACCATGTCCCGGATAAACCGCGGTATCATCCGGAAGTGTAAAAAGTTTTTCCTGTATGCTCTTTTCAAGCACGGATGCGCTTCCGCCTCTGAAATCCGTACGCCCTACAGACTCTTCGAAAAGTGTATCCCCGGATATCAGTATCCCCGCCTCTTCGATATAATAAGATGCACTGCCGGGTGTATGTCCGGGAGTAGAGATGACCCTGATCTTAATTCCCGAGATCTCGATCTCCTCACCGTCTTCGATCCATACATTCGGTCTAAGTGTCATGGGGGTTCCGAAGGATGCAGTCATATTGTAACCGGAATCAGAAAGCATCTCTTCTTCTGCCTTCGGAGCATAGATCTTCACAGCTTCCTCGCCCCTGGAATTTGCAAGACTTCCGGCAGAAAGCCTTACATCCTGTGCTCCCATTATATGATCGAAATGTCCGTGGGTAAGGAAAAGAGCCCTTACATGAAAGCCTGCGCCTTCAATACGCCTTACTATCTCTTTGCCTGTATCGGGAGCATCAAAAAGAATACAATCCGGTGCCCCTTCTCTGTATACAAAATAGCAATTGGTCTGAACAGCGCCTATGACCATTCCGCCTATCTTAATATCACTCATCTGATACTTCTCCCACACCACTGGCACTGAGTTCCCCAATTCCGCCACAGAAATTTTCCGCAGTGAGGACAGCTGTTGGCCTTCTTAACCAAAAGAAAGTAAACGTTTACGCCCAAAATGATCACAATTCCTGCTATTAATTCCAGCAGAGCGTGCAACATAAGATTACGGGCCAAAAGAATGGTCCAGATCACAAATACTAAAATTGTTGTTCCGATATGGATGACCTGCCATATTATTCTTAGTGAGGAAAACTCTCCGGTCCTGATGCTTTCCTCAGCACTTGCACTCTGCTCTTCTTCTCGCTTTTGCCTTTCTATCTGCAGGCGCTCCTCAGCTGTGATCTCATGCCGGCAAAAAGGACAGATACCGATATCATCACCGATCAGTTCTTTACAATTGGGACAATTGATCATGCCTCGTCTCCATAATATCTGCTCTGTGGTTCAGGCTCCGGCTCTTTCGATATCAACGATTCCCTGGATGCTTCTTATCTTGTCACAGATATTCTCCAGTTCTTCTCTTCCGTGTATCTCAAAAGCAAGCTGGATAGTTGCAATCTGCTGCTTATTGACACGGGTGTTGACTCCGATAAGGGATATGTTCTTCTCGGTAAATATCCTTGAGATATCCGCAAGAAGACCGCTCCTGTCGTTGGCATAGATCCTGATCTCAACCTCATAGCTTCCGCTTTGGGAGCCGTCAGAACCCGGTGCCCATGAAGCCTCAATAAGTCTCGTTCGTTCATCTGCAGGAAGTGCCATGATATTGATACAGTCGGTTCTGTGTATGGATATTCCTCTTCCCCTTGTGACAAAGCCGACTATCTCGTCACCCGGCACAGGGGAACAGCACTTTGAGAAACGGACAGACAGATCGGTCATTCCCTTTACAGTGATACCGCCGCCGTTGCTGCTTCCGCGTCTAACCGCACTCTGATTGGACTCAGCGATCTGTGCGATAACTTCCTCATTGGAAAGTATGGTGGGATGATCCTTCTCATAAAGAGCTTCAAGTCTTCCGAGAACCTGTCCCTCCTTAAGTGCTCCTCTGCCTATGGCAGCAAGTATTGAGCTCCAGTCCTGATAGCAATACTTTGAAGCTATATCCTGCTGGTAATCGGGAGTCATTATGGCGTAGATATCGACTCCCCGCGCCTTTGCATAGTTCAGGAGCATATCCTTTCCCTTGGCAATATTGTCATCCTTGGATACATTCTTGAACCACTGATTGATCTTATTCTTGGCCTGGGTACTCTTGACTATGTTAAGCCAGTCAGCACTGGGCCCTTTGATATTTGCACTTGTTATGATCTCTATACGGTCACCGTTCTTTATACGGTAATCTATCGGAACCAGCTTGTCATTTACCCTTGCACCCACCATGCGGTTACCGATTGCAGAATGGATGGCATATGCAAAGTCTATGGGGCATGATCCCGAGGGAAGATTCTTAACTTCACCGGAGGGGGTGAAGCAGTAAACCGAGTCAGAGAACAGATCCAGGTCATTCTTGAGGAGATTCATGAACTCCCTGTTATCCGTCATATCCTGCTGCCACTCGAGAATCTGTCTCAGCCATGTCAGCTTCTCTTCTTCTCCCGATTCGGGGCTCTTGCCGTCAGAAGCTTCCTTATACTTCCAGTGCGCAGCAATACCATACTCAGCAGCCTTGTGCATCTCGAAGGTTCTGATCTGTATCTCAAAAGGCTGTCCGTCCTTACCTATCAGTGTGGTATGGAGGGACTGATACATATTCTCCTTCGGCATTGCGATATAATCCTTGAACCTTCCGGGAATGGGCTTATAGTTCTCATGCATTACGCCGAGAGCCGCATAGCAGTCCATTACGGATTCAACTATTATCCTGACCGCAAAGAGATCGTATATCTGGTCCAGGGTCTTTCCCTGGTTCTTCATCTTTTTATATATCGAGAAAAAGTGCTTTACTCTGCCGTTAACCTTGGCCTTTATCCCGGCCTCGTCAATATAACCCTTTACATCCTTAACGATGGATTCAATGTACGCTTCGCGCTCTGTCTTCTTCTCAGCGATGGCATCCTTAAGTTCCTTGTAAGCCTGAGGCTCGAGATACTTAAGGGACAGATCGTCCAGTTCCACCTTGATCCTGCTGATACCAAGGCGCTGTGCAATGGGACAGTAGATATCGAGAGTCTCTCTTGCAATACGCAGCTGACTTGCAGGAGGCTGGTACTGAAGGGTACGCATGTTGTGAAGACGGTCAGCGAGCTTTATCATTATGACACGAATGTCACGTGCCATGGCATAGAACATCTTCCTGAGGTTCTCTGCCTGCATCTCAAACTTCTCGTCTGATTTATCCGTTACATGTGTAAGGGGAATGCTCTCCAGCTTGGTAACGCCGGAAACAAGGAGTGTTACTTCATCGCCGAACTCCTGCCTGAGCTTAACCTCCGATACATCCGTATCTTCCAGCACATCATGAAGAAGTCCCGCTGCAATTGTCTCCTTATCCATCTCCAGTTCGGAAAGGATTATGGATACATTGAGAGGATGGATTATATACGGCTCACCGGACTTTCTGACCTGACCCTCATGGGCTTTGCTTGCAAGTGCGTAAGCCTTTTCGATCATGGAGATATCATCGCTGGGATGGTATTTGCGGACATTAAGAGTAAGCTCCCTGTAAAGGAGCTCAGGATCCGTGAAATCTACATTTTGACATATGCCGCCCCTTTCGGTGACGGCACAATCTTTTATATCACTTATATCCTTCATACACTCTTGATCCAATCACTTATCTGCAGGATCTTCATCCCGCTTTTATCTGAAGATGAATCTTCAGTTTCGGATCCCGGATCACTTTCCGGGATAGATGATAGCCGACTCAAGTCTGTAATCACCTATCTTCTTGCGGCCCTCTAAGCCTGCAAGTTCCATAACAACGGAAATCCCGACAACCTTCCCGCCGAGCCCTTCGATAAGCTCGATCATTGCCTTGGTGGTTCCTCCGGTAGCGATAAGATCGTCTACGATAAGAACCTTCTGGCCGGGCTTGATGGAATCCTTATGCATCTCGATGGTAGCCGTGCCATATTCGAGATCATAGGTCTTCTCAACAGTCTCCCTGGGAAGCTTTCCCTTCTTCCTGATAAGAACGAAAGGCTTGTGGAGATTGTATGCAATAGGCATTCCGAAAATAAATCCTCTCGACTCGGGACCTACGACAACATCAAAGTCAAGATCTGCGATCTGCTCCTGCATCGTATCGATGGCAAGTTTCAGGCCGTCAGCATCCTGAAGAACCGAGGTGATATCCCTGAACATAATGCCCTTCTCGGGAAAATCAGGGATTGTTGTTACGTAATCTTCAAGTTTTTTCATGATATGCCTTTCTTTATGGTTAAATACGGATCTGTATCACTTTTTTTCGTTTACGGTGTCGCCTGCAGGGACCGTACCCTCTTCAGTGTATGTTGTCTCGATATCCTGAAGCATGTAATCCTTCCTGATGGAATCGAAAAATATCGAAGCAAAGATATCCGTCATCCCGGATATTATCAGCGAGACTCCTATCAGTCTGAGCAGCAGCACCTCGCTTTCAAAGGGATTGGCCACAAGCACGGCACCGAATATGATAAAAACAAGTGCCATAACAAGCATAACGGCATATGAGGAATTGCCCAGCTTCTTAAGGTCTATGCAATCCTGAAGCTTGATGCATCCGCTGACTATGATGAACACACCAAGTATCATGGGAACAAGAGCCATCAGCTCCTGCCACTTGATAAGTATGATCACACCTATGACGGCTGCAACTATACCGCTTAGGAAATCATTATTCCCCATATTGTATCTGACATCCCTGACCATATATCTGATAACAAATACGATCCCGCACACAATAGCTGAAATACCTATCGCATACGCTATGATGCTGAGCATCTTTTCGGGATTGATCAGATCTATGATACCCAGTATCACGCATATCAGCCCGTAGAACGCTGCGGTGGGCTTAAGCTTTGCCTTAACTGCCCCCTGCGCTCCGGTGCTCCCTGATACCGGATCATGTCCGCTGTTATTATGCATTATTTGCCTTTCCGCAACACTTCTTATACTTCTTGCCGCTTCCGCAAGGGCAGGGATCGTTGGGATATACCTTCTTGCCTTCGCGCTTTACGATTCCGGAGATCTTCTCTTCATGATAAAGAGCCTTTCTCTTATCCTCATCAAAGATGCTGTTCCACTCAGGAAGACCGTAAAGCCAGTCTGCTCCTGCACCTACCATGTTCTTGTAGAGAAGCTCCTTGTCGAATGCAAGTGAAACCTCTGTATCCTCTGTCATCTCCTCAATGGGATTGGGTGTCTTGAGGCTGTCATTGATACCATCAAGAAATCCTGTCATATACATGAGATCTATACCATACTTTGCAGCAAGATCCTTAACTGTCCCCCTTACCTCTTCATCGGGATTCTTAAGCAGCTGTGCGTATATATCTCTTTCCTTTGCAAAATAATCACTCCAGAGCTTCTGCATCTGACCTCTGTCGGTCTTCTCGTTGTATGCAAGTACTCTCCAATCATCAAGCAGTGCCATAAAATAGTGCTCCTT
Organism: uncultured Lachnospiraceae bacterium; assembly: GCA_902761225.1. Classification (GTDB taxonomy): domain Bacteria; phylum Bacillota; class Clostridia; order Lachnospirales; family Lachnospiraceae; genus AC2028. The sequence goes on from CACWJQ010000052.1 coordinate 6,213, forward strand.
TCACTCCTAAAAAATTACCATTAATTATATATCAAAAACGCAATATTAACAAGAAATTCAAAAAGAGCCGCTGCCCCGGTGATACGATCATCTCAGGCAACGGCTCTTATTATTTTACCTTCATTCGATATCAGTCATCGTAAGGATGAATGGTCTCAATGGTTCCGTCCTCGGAAATATTGAGCTTGGTGTACTTAACGCATCTTTCGTGAGTCACACCCTTTGAAAGCTCACAGTCATGGTAGAAAATATACCACTCTCCGTTTATCTCAAGGATGGAATGATGGGTTGTCCATCCGAGAACAGGCTCCATTATCCTTCCCTTATAGGTGAAGGGACCTTCGGGCTTATCGCCCTCAGCATAGCAGAGATAATGGGTGGTGCCGGTGGAGTATGAGAAGTAATACTTTCCGTTATACTTGTAAACCCAAGGATCCTCGAAATATCTGCGGTCCTCGTCACACGCCTTGATGGGCTCACCGTTCTCGTCAAGGATCTGAATAGCCTTGGGAGCCTCGATGAAACCGGTCATATCCTGCTTAAACTCTGCAAAGAGAGGTCCGAGTGCGGGAACATTGCCTTCGGGTCTTGGCTCATCGGGATTGAAGCTTCCGGACTGCCACATTTCCAGCTGTCCGCCCCAGAGTCCGCCGTTATAGCAGTAGATCCTTCCGTCGTCATCCACAAGAACAGCGGGATCGATGCTGTAGCTTCCCTCAATGAAATTCTCCTGAGGCTTGAAAGGTCCTACAGGGCTGTCTGACTCCGCAACGCCGATACGGAACTTGTCTTCCTTATCCTTTGCAGGGAAGATAAGATAATACTTTCCGTTTACATGGATGCAATCGGGAGCCCACATCTGCTGCTTAACCCAGGGAATATCCTTGTAGTATATTGCCACTCCGTTATCAACGCAGGGAGAATCAAGATCATCCATGGAAAGAACATGATAATCCTCCATCATGTACTGATCTCCGTCATCATCATCGGGAACATCAAGTTCAATATCGTGTGAAGGATAGATATAGATCTTGCCGTCAAAAACATGCGCTGAAGGATCAGCGGTGTACATATGTGTTACCAGCGGTTTTCTTTCGTTAGGTCTTCTCATAATTAATTTCTCTTTCCGAAAAAATATTTTATGTTTACAAATACATATTATTCGCCTTTCGGAAAAATAACTCACCAAAACTTGCCATGTATTGTTTAATTATTTCTATTTAGGCACTCCCGGACGCCACGGGATATGAACATGCACGGGTTCAAAGTACCCATAACGCAAAAAGATCCCCCGAGAATCTCTCGGGGGATCTTATGCGGAAGGCGGGACTTGAACCCGCACGACCTTGCAGCCACAAGAACCTTAATCTTGCTTGTCTACCAATTCCAACACTTCCGCGAACAGTAGATAATTTATCAGAAATGAACCTGCTTGTCAACAACTATTTTAAATTATTTTTTTCAGAACATCGGATCCACTTTTACAGGTCTCTTTATGACCTTCATCTGCCCCAGAACTATGATCACAACGCAGGCGACGGCAAGTATGATGACAGCAAGTGCCGTGCCCTCCACTCCGAATCCTGTGTTATAGAAAAAGCTGTCACGTGCATTTGCTCCGTCAAGCTTGAGGATCGAATAAGGGAATACCTGACCGCTGTTTGGAAGTCCGAACACTATGCTCTGTGTAAAATTCCATCCCGCATGTCCTGCCATGGCGAACGCCATGCTGTCAGTGTAAAAGATGATCAGCGAGAACAGAACGCCGCACAGGAATACGTTCAGAAGGGAAAGAGCCGTAACCCCGGGATTGCCGATATGAAGCAGAGTGAAGAACAATGAATTGAATATCGTTGCAACGACCGGGTTATATGTCTTCTCCAGTCTTCTGTACATAAAGCCTCTGCAGAGTATCTCCTCCGCACCCGACTGAATGAACACCGTAACGAACAGGAACATCAGGGGTACAAGATCAAAACTGCTGAATGACAGATAGATATCCCCATTTGCCTTAGCACTCAAAATGCAGATAAGGTTCATCACAGCAAGGGTCACGCATCCCAGGATCCAACCTATTACAGAGGTCTTAGTACACTTTCCAAGTATCCTGCGAAGATATGGGCTGTCGCTTTTGAAAAGAAGTATATAGCCTATAACAAAACCCCACACTCCGATAAATGAAAGATAAGATGCTGCGGTAACCGCAACAGGATGATCATCGGTAAGAAGCCCTGCCGCATGCATGGGGAGCTGTACGATCAGCGCACCGAACATGGAGCCTACATACATCAGTATGATCCCGATAAAATAGGTGGACAGTACTCCGTGAAGAAAATACTTTAAAAATCCTGTCTGCTCCTTTTTCTCCTCCTGTGCTGCCTGCACGTTTACGTCCGGCTGAGTATTCTTCACTGCAGTATCTGTCACCCCGGCACTGCTCTCAGCTTCTTCTGCCGCAGCACTGCTCTCAGCTTCTGCTGTTACCGTATCAGCGTTTACAGCTTCTTCTGTCACCTCATGAACTGCCTCTGTAACAGTATCTTCTGCAGTATCAGTCCCGTTGATATTCCTGTCTTCGCTCATAGTATCCCTCTCTCATGCTGTTTTTATCTCAAAACAATGTACATATTAGCACAATTCATATATTTATCAAATCGTCAAAAAACGGGACCCTTACGGATCCCGTATTAATTCATCATCCGACAATGAGTGTCATTCCCTTGGCCCACATTGCCGCAAACAGGAGCACCTCGGCCCACAGGACCATTATCTGAGGTGTTCGTTCTTCTTCTATCCTCATCTTATTCCAGCAGTCCGAGATAATGATTACCATTATCAGAGCAATACCGAATCTGCACAGATTAACAGTTCCCTCAAATACATATACAAGGCACGCAAGAACAAGTGCGCATATCAGAAGATCCTTGTACCACTTGGGAAGTTTTTCATGGATAGTAGCCCCCAGCATCAGCAGCATCATGGGAACCAGTATCCTGAGGTATTCCGACAGATCCGATGCCCACAGCACCAGTGACCCCTGCCACTTGGCACTGAAGCTGTGATCCCTTACATCAAAAGCATAGCTGAGATCAAAAAGCCTCTGTATATAGCTCAGCTTAAGATGAGGTACAAATGCGATATAGAGGATCATAAACCTGACATAGGATCCCACGCTCTTCGAACCGGATATGTATGATGTTATAAGGGTCACCACCGCAAAAAGAGCTACCCCGATAAGCCCGGTCTTAAGTGAAAACTCAGTCTGATCACTGCCGAACTGATAGAATTTCAGAATGAAATTAAGCACCAGGACAGAGTTTATGACCGGCGCCCAGATTTTGGCAAATAATTCCTTCGGTATATTCTTGTCCAATGAAGATAACTTCATCATTCGACTCCAAGCTGAGATTCAAGTATCACAAATACATCGTACAGAAGGGCTATGGAACACAGTACATATGCATATATACGATATCTGTTAACGATCTTGTTAAGTGAATAAAACAGTGAACAGAAGCATGCGATGCCAAGTATCATGGTACAGAGCAGTGCTCCGTTGGGAGATACCGGCAGTATGAGTACGCATACAAGGGATACTGCCACGGATGCCATCATCACAAGACACATAAGGAACTGTGAAGGCTTAAGCTTTCCACCCATCTTAAGGAAGATGGCAAGAACAAGCAGTGCAAGCACGACCGAAGGATAGACATCCGCACTAATATAATCCTTCAAAAGAACGGAATCCTTCGTATAATTGCCCGGACAGGTCATATAAAAGACCACTCCGAATGCCGTGAAAAACAATGCCACCATCAGACTGAATGACTTATAGTCTTTACCGAACCTGTACCTGAACCATATCACTCCGCCGAGTCCCACACCGCAGATAATGGCATATGAAGGTGCCCATATTCCGGCGATAAACCCAAGCACGCCCAGGATCACGGCTGTACTCGTCTTAATATCCTTATTTTCACGGATACTGTCCACAAGAGTGGAACATATCTTGAGGAATGTGAGCATAAGCAGTGACGGGTAGAAGAAATGTACGGCACCAAACTGTCTGAAATATGAATTGGTCCAGTCTGCGTTCAGACATATCAGAAGCAGAAATGCATACACATTAAAGAATATCCTCTGATGTGAGGCCCTTGTCGGGGCAAAGATAAGATATGCGCATGCGATCATGACCAGAATGTTGATCACATCCGCAACATACCCTCCTGCCATCAGTATCAGCTGAAGCAGAAACCCTCCGAGAAGACTTCCGCCCTTCCAGAAATATATACAGCCCAGGCTCTGTGTAATATCGGAAAAATATGTCAGAGGCTCACCTGTCACGAGATTTTTGGCATAGTCAAGATCCTCCAGCATAAAGGGAACCTTAAGCTGCTGAAGGAATATAATGAGAACCATTGATCCGAACGCTGCCATCATCAACAGTTTTATTATCTTTGGTGTTCTGATCTCATTTTTCATCAGAGAAAATAATCCTCAAAAACAGGCCCATCCTTTAATTAGGAGGGGCCTGTAAATTATATTTCCTGCAAAAAAATATGTCAAATTATCTCTGTACTCTTCCGGATGCATCGCCGCCTGCAAGTGTCTCAACTTCCTTACGGGTAACAAGGTTGAAATCTCCGGGAATGGTATGCTTGAGAGCAGATGCTGCAACACCGAACTCAAGGGCAGTCTTGAAGTCCTTGCCGTCAAGAAGACCGCAGATAACACCGCCGGCAAATGAATCACCGCCGCCTACTCTGTCAACGATAGGATGGATGGAGTACTCCTTGGAATGGTAGAACTCCTTGGTATCTCTTGAATAGATGCAAGCGGACCATCCGTTGTCGGATGCTGAATGGCTGACTCTGAGGGATGAGATGCAGTACTCGAAATTATAATCAGCAACCATCTGCTCAAAAATGCTCTTGTATCCCGCAAGCTCAAGCTCTCCGCTGGTAACATCGGTGTTGCCGGGCTTGTATCCGAGAACAAGATTAGCATCCTCTTCATTACCGATGCATACATCAACATACTGCATAAGGTTCTTCATGACCTTCTGAGCCTTCTCAGAGCTCCAGAGCTTCTTACGGAAGTTAAGGTCACATGAAACCTTTACGCCGTGAGCCTTGGCAGCCTTGAGTGCCTCTTCGGTAAGAACTGCTGCGCTGTCGGATACAGCGGGAGTGATCCCGGTGAAGTGGAACCAGTCAGCACCTTCGAAGATCTTATCGAAATCAAAATCTGCTGCAGTTGCAGTGGAGATTGAAGAATGAGCTCTGTCGTACACAACCTTGGAAGGTCTCATGGAACTTCCGGACTCAAGATAATAGATTCCGAGTCTCTCACCGCATCTTGCGATATTATCAGTCTTGACACCGTATTTTCTGAGTGCTGCTATAGCGCAGTCACCGAGTTCGTTCTCAGGAAGTGCGGTAACATACTCTGCATCATGTCCATAGTTGGCAAGTGATACAGCCACATTTGCTTCACCGCCGCCGTAGTTGATATCGAACTCATCGGCCTGGATGAACTTCTCATTGTTGGGAGTTGAAAGGCGGAGCATGATCTCGCCCATGGTGATTACTTTTGCCATTATTTTACCCTCGCATTAACTGTGATTATTTATTTACAAGATGAACGGCAAATCCGCCGATCTCCTCTTTCATGTAGATGGCCTTGAGAGCACCCTTTGCGTCTCTCTTGGCAGATGTCTCATCGAACTCCACTCCGAGTACGGTACTCAGATAGTTGACCGCTCTCTCGATATAATTGGTTCTGATGGCTATGTGACCGTTCTTTCCGAGATAGGGCTCCTTCATGAACTCAACGGCAGAACCTGCGAATACTGAACTGTTTCCGTTCTTGACAGGCATTCCGAAGATGAAGCCAAAGCGTTCTGCAGCCTTAAGTGCATCAGCTTCTGATGCGGTATTTACTCCGACGTGAGCGATCTCAAATCCCAGCATGGTCTTTACAGCTTCTCTGGTAAGCTCCTCTATCTTATCAAACTCACCATTTGCAATAAGATCTCCGGGAACCATCCATGATCCGCCGCAGGCGATAACCTTGGGGAAATCAAGATAAGAGATAAGGTTCTTGGCATTGATCCCGCCTGTAGGCATGAACTTCATATTTACATAAGGAGCAGCCATGGCCTTGATCTTGGCGATGCCGCCGCTCTGCTCAGCAGGGAAGAACTTAACTACTTCAAGACCGAACTCGATAGCTGTCTCGATCTCTGAAGGTGAATTGGTTCCTGGGGTTATGGGAATATTCTTATCAACACAATACTTTACGACCTTGGGATTAAGTCCGGGGCTTACGATGAACTTTGCTCCGGCCTCTACAGCCTGATCAACCTGATCTGTGGTAAGGACAGTACCTGCTCCTACGACCATATCAGGATGTGCCTTGGTCATGATGGAGATAGCCTCTGCTGCTGCAGCTGTTCTGAATGTAACTTCAGCACAGGGAAGTCCGCCTTTGCAAAGTGCATCTGCAAGGGGTGCGGCATCCTTGGCATCGTCCAGCTTTACGACCGGAACTATTCCGATCTTACTGATTGTTTCAAGAATAGGTAACATTTTTCATTTCTCCTCGTAAAAAAAGCCTTACGGCATTACTTGTATATTAGTATATCACATCAGGTTACACATGTCACGTCCTATATCCCTCACATACCCGGAATATATCCGTCACAGGGCCGGAGCAGGTCCGGCCCCTGTCATGTAATCTTATTTTTTGGCAGACTTCTTTGACGCGCTCTTCTTTTCGGTGCTTTTTGCGGCAGGCTTCTTCTCTGCAGCCTTGGTCTTCTTAACAGCTGCTGTCTTCTTTGCAGCAGTCTTCTTAAGAGTCTCCTTATCCTTGTGCTGTGCGAACTTGGATGCATCAAGGTTAGAAGGATCCTGTCCGATATAAGCAAGGATTCCGCCGTCTATATAGACAACCTGTCCGTTTATAAAGTCTGAAGCAGGTGATGCCAGGAACACTGCAAGTCCCATAAGATCCTCTGTCTCTCCCCAGCGCTGGGCGGGAGTCTTGGAACGGATGAACCTGTCAAAGGGATGAAGTGAACCGTCTGCCTGGATCTCACGTAAAGGTGCGGTCTGGGGAGTGGCAATGTATCCGGGTCCGATGGCATTGCACTGGATATTGTACTGGCCGTATTCGGAACAGATATTCTTGGTGAGCATCTTAAGTCCGCCCTTTGCTGCAGCATATGCGGATACTGTCTCTCTTCCGAGTTCGCTCATCATCGAACATGCATTGATTATCTTGCCGCCTCCGCGCTTTATCATTGAAGGGATGACTGCCTTGGAGCAGATAAAGGGACCTGTAAGATCTACATTGATGACTGCATTCCACTCATTGAGTGTCATCTCTGTCATGGGGATCCTCTTGATTATACCTGCATTATTAACAAGGATATCTATAGGTCCTACCTTCTTCTCAACATCGCTTACAAACTTTTCAACCTGCTTCTCATTGGTGACGTCGCATACAGCACCGTATACCTTGATACCGAGCTTCTTGTACTCGGCAAGTCCTCTGTCCACAAGCTCCTGATTGATATCATTGAACACAACCTTTGCTCCTGCCTCGGCATAAGCCTTAGCATATGCAAGACCAAGTCCGTATGAAGCACCTGTGATCCATGCGACCTTGCCTGTAAGTTTAAACTTATCCAATACTCCTGCCATGATCTTTCCTCCTGAATTTACATGTAAACAGCTGTGCAGCTGATAGATTACAAAAGATCCTGATTTCTTACATCATCCATATCATCGAAGTCCTGATTCTCTCCCACCATTCCCCAGATGAAGGTATATGCTCTGGAACCGCATCCAGAGTGGATGGACCAGCTGGGTGAGATAACAGCCTGTTCATTTCTCATTATGATATGTCTTGTCTCCTGAGGCTCTCCCATGAAGTGCATTACAAAAGCATCCTCGGGAATGTCAAAGTATAGATAGACTTCCATTCTTCTGTCATGTGTATGACAGGGCATGGTGTTCCATACGCTTCCGGGCTGAAGACAGGTCATACCCATCTCAAGCTGACAGCTCTCCACCTGTCCGGGAAG
>CACWJQ010000053.1 GCA_902761225.1 uncultured Lachnospiraceae bacterium
TGCCCTTACTTTTGCCCTTATGAGCGGTGCGGGCGTTATAGAAACGGTGTAACATTTAATAAAAGGATTCGGTGAGCAGATTGCGGAAAATCCTTTGTTTTCAACGGTTTCAGAGGATTTCATTAAAGCCCTATAATCACTGGCGAATGCCTATGATTTCAGTGATTTCAAATTCGAGTTTGTGCATATAGAAACACTTTTGTAAAAAGGGAGATAATTAAATGAACTCTTAGCACAAGAAAAGGCGTGACCAAAGCCACGCCTTCCCATTCTTAAATTCTTAAACATTACTGTCTTATGACGCTCCCGGTTTACCGGCGGTTTATTATTTTGGATATTCGATCGGTTTCTGATCATCTTCTGCGGGATGAACCGCCTCTGCTTCCGAGTACTCTGAGTATCTTCAGGAAGAGGTTGATAATATCGAGGTAGATATCCACAGCACTGTCTACCGCATTATCAATGGTCTTGGCATACTGCTGTGCTCTCCAGTAATCATATCCGATGTAGAGTGAGAATATCGCAGCACCGATCCAGGCGATATAGCTCTGGTCCTTGTGAAGGAAGAAGATATTGATAAGCTCTGCAAGGACGAGTCCTATCAGGGCACCAAGGAGCAGACCGCCAAGCTTTGAGAAGAATTCAGGTATTGCAATGGAAAGTCCTATCATACATGCGGTGATGATAGCTGTATAGATAAATGCCTGAAGTACAAGGTCTCCTGCCCCTGACCTGGTATATGCGGAAACAGTGATCGAGAGTATGAGACCACAGGGTACCACCACCAGATTATATCCGATGAAGCTTACGATCGGATTGTTTGATTTATGGGACATGAAAATGCCCAAAAGACAGCTGACAAAATAACCGATCAGAAGACCGAGGGGATTCACCCTGGCCATGCGGCTTCCAAGCGCAGCGCACATAATGATGTTAAGGACGAGTCCGTATATGACCACACCTCCAAGAACCAGATTGTATGTTCTTGCATCCACTTCCTCAGCATCGGGAGACAGGTACATCCTTGCCTCTCTTCTTGAATCCATAAAACTGCTCATTTTTTCCCTCCTGCATAGTAAAATTCACGTACAGCCCTATTATTGTAACATATATCCATTTTCCATGTATTATTTATTTTCCCATACAAAAACCCCGCGATCACAGATCACGGGGCTTAAGAGCAGCTAACGGGAGTCGGACCCGCCTCCTCAGCTTGGGAAGCTGATGTACTACCGATATACTATAGCTGCAGACAAAGGGTATTATAACTCAGATTCACCCATTATGCCACAAAAAATCGATATTTTCACTCACATCCCAGAACCTTCTTTATAAGCTCTTCATCCATATGTCCGTGCCGGTTCATGGAGAACCTGTCCATGGGATAATCCTTAAGATTCTCAAGGATCTTCCTGTCATCTGCTTTTGCAAGCAGTGCATTTCTCGCCTTTGTTATCTCTGCTTCAGTCATATGCTTGGATGGTCCGCCTACGCATCCGCCCTGACATACCATTCCCTCTACGAAGTCCTCTTCAAGCCTCCCTGCCTTCAGCATAAGAAGAGCCTTCTTACACTCATCTCCGCCTGCCACCTTAAGAAGCTTTATATCAGAGACATCCTCTCCTCTTTCCTTCATGCACTCAAGGACCGCACCGGCAACTCCGCCGCTTGATGCGAATTTTTTGCCGAAGGCAGATGCCTGCTGATAGTCTCCCTCTGCAGGCTCAAAATCCATATCCCTGGATCTGAGGAGTGCCCTGAGCTCTCCGAAGGTTATGACATAATCCGCATTATCGGGGATCCTTTCATCTCTTGATTCTGCTTTCTTGGCGATGCAGGGACCGATGAACACCGTTACACAGCCCGGATGAGTCAGCTTCAGATATCTGGAGATCGCACACATTGGCGATACGGTGGTGGACTTATTGTCACGGTACTGGTCCGGGAAATGCTTCCTGAGCATATTTATAAATGCGGGGCAGCAGGATGTGGTCATCTTCCTGCCTTCCTTAAGAGCTTCGCTCCACTCCACAGACTCAAAGGCTGCGGTCATATCTCCCCCGAGCCCCACCTCAACCATATCCGAAAATCCCAGCTTAAGCAGAGTTGCCCTGATGGAAGACATATTGACATTCTCACCGAACTGGCCCTCTATGGCAGGAGCCACCATGGCGATCACTTCCTTATCGGCGAGGATATCACGGATTATGGGCACCAGATATGTCTTGGAGCCTATGGCTCCGAAGGGACAGTTATGAATGCAGTGTCCGCAATTGATGCACTTGGTCTCATCAATCTTGCATATACCGTATTCGTCATAGGTTATCGCACCGACGGGACACGCCTTCTTGCAGGGACGCTGCAGATGGACTATGGCACTGTAAGGACATGCCTTGGCACACATACCGCATTCCTTGCACTTGGCGGGATCTATATGCATCCTGACATCTCCGGGGCTTATGGCTCCGAACTTACAGGAATTAAGACATGCTTTTCCGGGACAGAATCTGCAGTTGTCAGTCACAGAATACGCGGACAGAGGACACTCATCACATGCAGCATGTATGACCTGCACTATATTGTCGGACCCCCGGTTATCCGATGTATCCTGTCCGCATGCAAGTCTGATCCTCTCCCTTACGATCTCCCTCTCTTTATAGATGCAGCATCTGAAGAGAGGCTTAGGTCCGGGGATTATCTTATTGACCAGCTCTGCCTTGGTATCTTCATTCAGGTTCGCATTCCATGCAAGCCTGCAGACCTCTTCCATTATCGTATGCTTGAATCTTACGATTCCTTCGTCATTCGTAACCATTTCGTTATTACCATCCGTAGCCGGCGCAGCTAAGTGCCGGCGTTTTATCACTTAAGTATCATCGTATCCTTACCCGACTATGGATACCAGCTCCAGCACTTCAAAGCCTTCCGCCTTACCCTTGAGCTTTATGGTATCTCCAAGGGACGTACAGGTTATACGATCACCCAAAGCATCAGCCACCGAACGGCTGATATATACCTTTCCGCCGGGGGCGTTGGCTTCAAGACGTGCTGCGGTATTGACGGTATCTCCTATGGCGGTATAGTCCATGTGCTTCTCAGCACCCATATTACCCACGACGGCAGGTCCGTAATTAACACCGACGCCGACTCTCAGTTCCTCTCCTATTTCCGCTTTCAGTTCCTCGGAAACCCGGGCTGCTCCCTCTACGATCATGGAAGCCGTCCTTACAGCATTCATCACAGCATCCTCCTGAGGAAGGGGAGCTCCCCAGAACGCCATCATTGCATCGCCTACGAACTTATCAAGTGTTCCGCCTGTAGCCTCAACACAGCTGCTGGCCATTGTCAGATACTTATTCAGTATAAAGACAACCTTTTCGGGGGTAAGACGCTCGGACATTGTGGTAAAGCCTCTTACGTCAACAAACAGTACCGCGATATCACAGGTTCTGCCGCCAAGGGACAGACTCTCTGTTCCCTCCTTAAGGATCTCACGCACTATCTCAGGAGCTACGTATCTTTCAAAAGTCCTGGTGACGCGCTGCCTTTCAAGTGCTGTTTTCACATAGTGGATCACGATGGAAGCTATATACAGGATCAATACACCCGCAGGTATCCACAGAGGATGAAGCACATGCCCTGCTCCGCCGATCTTCACATTATAAGCCGCATAGTTAATCACAGAGACGATGATCACTGCCGAAACAGCAAGTATGGTAGAGATCTTAATATCCGTCTTCTGGAAAATAAGGAACAGGATAAAGCAGACCACAAAAAGAGCAATGGCCTGAGGGAGCTTGGACACCTCAGTTTTGTAATCGGAATCAAGTATGGCCTGAACAACGTTAGCCTGGTACTCAACACCGTACATCTGGGCAGCACGCTGTATGGGGGTAAAATACGAATCCTGAAGACCAATGGTATAAGGTCCGATGAACACTGCCTTACCGGCTAATTCCTCAGCGGGAATATTTCCGCTTAATAGATCTGCAAAAGAATATCCGTCATAGAAACCTCCGGGAAGGGCGGAATATGATACATAGAATCTTCCAAGTGAACTTGCGGGAGGCATATCTATCTGTCTTCCGGTCTTTTCACCATAGATCACGGCTGTGGTATAAGCCATGGAGTAGACTCTCTCACCGCCATTATCTATAAAAAGGATCGAATGCCTCAGTATGCCGTCACTGTCATACATGGCATTGATATGTCCCTGGTTAGTGACTGCCTTAAGCTCATCATATGGCTCATCAAATCCCAGCACTGCATTTCTGTCAAAATAAACTCTGTCGCCATCCGTAACCACCTGAGTTCCTATGGTGGCAAAGTTACCGACCACAACATTTCCAAGCTTCTCTGCAGCATCCGACAGTCTGCGGTCAGCTTCCGGATCGGAAGTTCCGGAGTAGATGGTGTCGATTGCAATGACCGCAGGCAGGTTCTCAGGGTCCTCCCCAAGCTTTTCAAGAGCCCTGGCCATAACATCCCTGCCCCAGGTATTATAAGGGCCTATCTCTTCTATGGACTTTTCATCTATGCCTATTACGATTATCTCCCCGTCAAGTGCCCTCGGAGACTGATACCATGTATCCTCCGCCCACAGGTCGGCCGTATCAAGCACTCCTGCTGCCGCGATGATAAGTGTCACAAGAAGCGATGCCGCAAGTGAGATAACTATGGGATTTGAAAACAGTTTTCCGGGTTTAAACATTTCTCAGCTCATTGTCAATGATATCGTGTGCATACTCACATAAGGATCAGGGCTGTACTCCACAGACTTCGCAGCAATACTCATCGTATGCGGGATGGTCCACTACCGTAACGGTGACAGGTCCTCCCTGGCCCTGACCCTGATTACCGGGGAACTGTATATTCAGTGTTTCTGTATGTGTTACCTCATCATGATGAAGTGTCACAAAATGGTGCTCTCCAAGTGGACCCTCCATACCGCAAACGGTGCATACGGAGTGGTGGAGACAGTTTCCGCCTTCAAAATCATGAACTCCCGTTGCAGGCTGCTCTTCCGTAAACGTATATCCGCAGATCAGGCATGTATATGTGGCAGTACCGGGAGTCACACAGGTAGCTTCGGTACCTGCGGTAAGCACAAGCTGATGGCCTTCACTGACAGGTATCACCTCCGTATATGTATCTCCGCATGCGCAGGTGTATGTCCTGATACCGGTAGAATCACATGTGGCAGGGGTAGTCACCACAGAAGTATATACATGATAATGATCATCCTCACCGGGGGCCTCCTGGGTCTTGGCAGATGTCTGATCATGTCTGTCGGGAGCGGTGAGGGCAACAGCTTCCGGATCCCCTTCACCGTTTCCGCCCACATCAGCGACCGTCACCGTATCATCGGATTCTCCGAGTATCCACGGCTTATCCCAGTCCGTTGCATCCACGACCTTATCAAGGAGCTTAAGGTTCTCCCTGAGTCTTTCAAGTACGAATTCAGAAAGCTCCCTTTCCGAGATGTCGATCACTTCGAACATGATACTGTCCACGTCCCTGTCATTGTAGAGATATATGTTCAGTCGCTGTCCGGCAGAGATCTCTATCATCTTCACCTCACCGGTAACAGGATTCATTCCGATCACCTGTACATGACCGTCACTGATGATGAGGCTTTCGGTATCTCCCTCCACGCTCACCCATCCTGAGGTTCCACGGATACCTACGACCATTGTTGAGGTACAGATCTCAAATGATTCATCCTCTTCAAGGGGCTTGTCCACTTCAAAGAACAGACTTCCTTCAGTCAGTTTCAGATTAAGATGTCTGCCCTCCTGAGCAACCTCGGCACAGCTGTACTCATCCAGAGTGACGATCTTGCTCTCATCAAGTCCGATGGACACAAGACTCTCTGCATCCGTATCAAGTTCATTACCGCTCTTAAGTCTGAGACTTTCCCTGATAGCCTTTACGATACCGTCTTCCTTCATGCTGACGGTACCCTCAATGCGCAGGATCCTCATGGTGGTTGCCGTGATCCTTCCACGCATCATCATAAATATCACAACACCCGCTGCTATGATGATCAGAGCTGCAACAGCTGCAATGATCCCTTTCGTTTTCTTTGTCTTCATATTACGCCTCTCGTAATAAACATTATGCCTGCCATACTATTTATCAAACATAACGCCTGCCGTAGATACATACTCACAGGCTGAACACATCGCCCTGTCTTGCAAAAGAAACCGAATCACTCTTCACGGCTTCCTCCATCTTCCTAAGCATCTGGTCATCATGCCCCGGATCGTGATGCACAAAACAGATCCTTCCGGCTCCGCTTTCCGCCATCACCTTAAGTCCCTGGGCTGCGGTTGAGTGACCATATCCTTTCCTTGATGCAGCTTCTTCGTCCGTATACTGTGCATCAAAGAACAGAAGATCACAGCCCTCGCAAAACCTGATAAGAGCGCCTATACTATCATCCCTGTATTCATAATCAGTGGCATAGACCACGGAATGACCTTCACAGCTCAGCCTGTAGACCAGTCCTCCGCCGGGATGAACCGAATCCATGATCCCGACGCATACATTCCCTATGTCAAATCCTCCGGCTATATCGTGATACACCAGATCCGAAGCGTATTCTCCCATCTTCACAGGCCAGAGCGGTGCGGAATACAGCCTGTCCATCTGCTCCCCGGCAGTCATTCCCGGGATTGTGCGGGCATAGAGATCAACTTTTCTGTCTTTTTCAGAAAGATAAGGGAAAAAAGGCATTCCCAGCAGATGATCCAGATGGGGATGCGTTAAGAGTACCGAGATATTCCTGTCACCTATATCGGGGGTATGTACGATACCGGAGCCGGCATCAAGATAAATGGCCTCAGTGTCTGTTTCAACCAGTACGCAGGAGGTCGCTCCGCCATATTCAAGAAAATCCCGGCCTTCCGCAGGCATGGAACCTCTCGCTCCGAGTACTGTTATCTTCATTCTCCCTCCGTGGCAGTTTATGCCCCTAACCCTCTGAAATTCATAAACAAAACCTTTTAATATTTTACCCCAATGGAGTATTATTGAAAAGGTCAAAAGCCCTAAATTAAAGCAGATACAACGGAGAAAGACAATGAGTAAACTTGATGGATTAAAGCCTGAAAAAGTATTTCACTTCTTTGAGGAGATCACCCGGATCCCCCACGGTTCCTACAATCTTGAGATGATAAGGGCCTACCTGATCAGATTCGCTGAAGAGCGCGGTATCAAATACATCGCAGATGACCATGGAAATGTGGTCTACAAGAAACCCGCAACTGCCGGATATGAAGACCAGCCGGGCATCGTCCTTCAGGGACATATGGATATGGTAGCCGTATGTGAGGATGGCTACGGAATAGATATGAAGACCATGCCTCTGGACGTCTTTGCAGAAAATGGCCTTGTAGGTGCAAGACACACTTCACTTGGCGGAGATAACGGAATAGCCGTTGCAATGGCCCTCGCCATACTCGATTCGGATGACATCTCCCATCCCGATCTGGAGATCATCATAACAGCCAACGAAGAGACAGGCATGGAAGGAGCCTCAGGCTTTGACATCTCGTGTATAAAAGGCCGCAGACTCTTAAACCTCGATTCCGAGGATGAAGGGATCTTTACCGTAGGCTGCGCCGGCGGAGCAAGAGTAGTCTGCTATCTTCCCGCAGATAACTCCGTCCCCCGGGGAGACGACATCTGCACGATCGAGGTACGCATTTCAGGTCTCCTCGGCGGACACTCCGGACAGATGATCCATCTCGGAAGAGGAAATGCATCCAAGCTCATGGGAAGGATACTCAGCTCGGCATCTCCCGCCTCTCCGAGTGCAGTCATAAACAGCATCACAGGAGGCGTAGCGGATAACGCCATTGCCACCGACTGCGTCGCCAATATATCCCTGCCTGCGCAGGACTTAAATGGATTTACAGAAGCCATCCTTGCTGAAGCAGATAAGGTAAAGGCAGAGTACTCAGTCAAGGATCCCGGATTTACACTTACAGTGTCCGGGGACGCAGCAAGGGCGCAGGATATTGCAATAAGCCTTAAATACGCATCAGCCTTCATCAATGCTCTTCCCTACGGAGTCATCGCAATGAGTTCCGAAGCAGAGGGACTTGTGGAGACCTCATTAAACCTCGGCATCCTTAAGATAGACGATAACCGCATCCATGCGGAATTTGCCGTAAGAAGCTCCATCAACTCCGCAAGAGATGCTCTTGTAAAGAGACTCATCGACCTTACCGAAGGCTTCGGCGGAACCAATAAAGTAACCGGCGTCTATCCGGGCTGGAAATACCTCTCCGATTCACCTCTTCGCGACAAGATGATCAGAGTCTTCAGAGAAATGTATGGCAAAGATCCCAAGATCGAAGCCATCCACGCAGGACTCGAATGCGGATGGTTTGCAAGCAAGGCTGACGATTTCGACATTGTATCCCTCGGACCCGATATGCAGGACATCCACTCAGTAAATGAGCGCCTCTCCATATCCTCCACCGAAAGCGTCTACTCCTACCTCCTCGCCCTCCTTGCAACCAAAGACTGACGTCCTAATATATTCCATTCATCTAACAAGCCCCTCCGACACAGGTATGCGATTTCAAAGCTCTTGGAGGCGTCGGCGCTTAACAAGGTGCTCTGCACCGAGTTTAGCGGCGAACGCAGCAAAGCGAAGTGAGCGAACCGCTACGCCGGAAACGAGAGCGCAAGCGTCTTTGAAATGCATACCTGTGCCTGAGGGGCGTAACATATGACAATAAAAAAGACAGCCTCATCGGCTGTCTTTTTAATGTTCACTTTGATGCGTCTGAGATTAAGCGATCTCTTTCTTAGCCATCTCAGCAAGTGCAGCGAATCCTGCAGCATCATTTACAGCAAGCTCAGCGAGCATCTTTCTGTTCATGTCAACACCGGCCTTCTTAAGTCCGAACATGAACTTGCTGTATGAAAGTCCGTTGATACGTGCTGCTGCGTTGATTCTGGTGATCCAGAGCTTTCTGAACTCTCTCTTTCTCTCCTTACGTCCTGAGTATGATGAGGTGAGAGCTCTCATAACGGACTGCTTAGCAACCCTGTACTGATTACTTCTTGCGCCTCTGTAGCCCTTTGCAAGCTTCAGAACGCGATTGTGCTTTTTCTTGGCGTTTAAACCACCCTTAATTCTTGCCATTTCTTATTTCCTCCAATCTAACCGAAAGAAAAATCCTTCCGGGTGCGTCTGCCTTACAGATAGGGCAGGATCTTCTTCATATTCTTTACGTTGGTAGCGTCGGTCATAGCTGCCTTACGAAGATTTCTCTTCCTCTTGGTGCTCTTCTTAGTGAGAATGTGACTCTTATAAGCCTTGTTTCTCTTCAGCTTTCCGGTACCTGTAGCCTTAAAACGCTTGGCAGCGGAGCTGCTTGTTTTCATCTTGGGCATAATACTTCCTCCTAACTTTACTGTGGTGCTTCTTCTTTATTTTTTGACGGCTTGTCGTCTTTCTTAGCCGTTAAAAACATTATTATGCTTCTGCCTTCAACCTTGGCAGGCTTCTCGATCACCGCAACATCTGCAAGGGACTCTGCGAAATCATCAAGCACATGCTTGGTGGTGTTCATATGAGCCATCTCACGGCCGCGGAAACGGAGTGTTACCTTAACCTTGTCACCCTTTGCGAGGAACTTCCTGGCTGCGTTTGCCTTGGTATTAATATCGTTGGTATCGATATTGGGTGAGATGCGGATCTCCTTGATATCAACCTGGTGCTGCTTCTTACGTGCTTCCTTCTCCTTGCGGAGCTGCTCGTACTGATACTTGCCGTAATCAGCGATCTTACATACGGGAGGATTGGCAGTAGGTGCGATCTTGATAAGATCAAGTCCGGCTTCATGAGCCATTGCAAGTGCTTCCTTCGTAGGCATAACACCGATCTGATTGCCGGCTTCGCCGATAACCCTGACTTCCTTGTCCCTTATCTGTTCGTTGATAAATAGATTGTTTATCTTCGGCCTCGTTTCTGTCGCTCTTGCGACTGATAAAATAAAACAAGCGGCTTGCAGTAAGCCGCTTGGAAATTCGATCACATAAATGCTCAGATCGGACTTTCTTGACCTGTTCGGATAAGACCTGCAGGTGAGAGCGGCTGCTCTGCTTTATTGTCCGCGTTTTCACACGCAAAATGCATAATATCATTAAACTCTATGCATGTCAACTGTTTTTATCAATATATTTCTCTACCTGATCCCTTGGTATATCAAGGCTTATGGCAAGCTCACCGTAGAGGTAATCCCCTGCCATCCGGTAGTACTTGGCATCAAGTGCCGTCTCCTTGCGCCCTGCCGCGAATCTGGCCTCACGCCTGTGATATATGGTCTTGAGCAGCTTGACCAGCTCAGTGGCATCATTGGAACGGATGCAGTTCTTGTACTCACCCTCCAGCTGCTTGTCGCTTTCAACCACTATGTCAGGGATGTCGGACATCTTCTTCACCAGCCTGTTCGCTTCTTTCTTGGTGAGAACAGGGCGGAGCTTCTCGGGAGCGGTTGCAAAAGAAATATAAACTGTACTGCCGGGAGTATAAACAGGCTTGAGGATATAGTATTCCTCTTCGCTGTCCGCACCGGAAATATCAAGTGCCGAGATCTTCTCAACCCTGCACACACCCTTATTTCCGCAGACTACATAATCTCCTACGCTGTACATGACAAACTCCTATTCTCTTTGGCATTCTCCCCTGATGCCCGTTTACATAATACATAGTTATTGTAACATCTTTTTTCAGAGTTGTCATAGTTTAATTTTTTATTTTACGTAGTTTTTCATACTTCCTGTTCCATTTTGGACAGCTTTGCTGCCCTGTCAGCTGCGATACAGGCGTCTATGATCTCTCCGATATCACCGTTCATGATCTTTTCAAGCATGTACAGGGTTAGGTTGATCCTGTGGTCCGTAACCCTTCCCTGAGGAAAGTTATAGGTCCTTATCTTCTCGGAACGGTCCCCCGTACCGATCTGGGATCTTCTCATCTGTGCTTCGGCGTCGTGCTTTTCCTGCTGCTGTATGTCATAAAGCTTTGACTTAAGCAGCGCAAAAGCCTTGGCCTTGTTCTGGATCTGGCTCTTTTCCGTCTGGGAATACACCACTATGCCTGTAGGGAAATGGGTAAGTCTTACAGCGGAGTCAGTGGTGTTGACACACTGCCCGCCGTTACCGGAGGCTCTCATGACATCGATCCTTATGTCCTTGGGATCGATCTCAATGTCCACATCCTCGTCTGCTTCAGGCATCACTGCTACGGACGCTGTTGAGGTATGGATCCTTCCTCCGCTTTCCGTCTCAGGGACTCTCTGAACCCTGTGAACACCGCTTTCATACTTGAGCCTTGAATATGCGCCCTCACCGGTTATGGTCGCCGTACACTCCTTAAAACCGCCTATTCCGGTCTCATCCGCGGAAGCAAGCTGAACCCTCCAGCCCTGGCTCTCCGCATAATGGGCATACATCCTGTAGAGCTCTGCGGCAAAGAGAGCAGCTTCATCACCGCCGGCTCCGGCCCTTATCTCGATAATGACATTCTTGGAATCGTTGGGATCCTTGGGAAGAAGAAGGATCTTGATCTCCTCTTCAAGCTCCGCAATACGGGCTTTTCCTTCGGAAACAGACTCTTTGAGCATGGCCCTCATCTCCTCATCGCTTTCGGATGAGAGCATCTCAAGGGCATCCTCAAGATCGGTATTACACTTTTTGTACTCTGTATATGCATTTACAAGAGGCGCAAGAGCCCCCTGTTCCTTCATTATCTTCTGGAATCTGGCGCTGTCCCCTATTATCAGGGGATCCTGCATCTGTCTGTTCATCTCCTCATATTTTCCGAGGAGTTCGTCCAATTTTTCAAACATATCTTTCTCCTTTTTTGCCGGGGCAGTACCGTCACAGGCCCCTGCATACGTCTGTCATCAGTTACATCCGTTCCCCGCCTTTTCAGACAAAGGAAGAAAAATATGCATTGCTAAAGAGCGGAAAGAATCCCTCTGACCACACGGTCGTTTCCGCCAAAATCCTTAACAGTCTGAACTTCCATAAATCCGTTAGCTTTCATGATCTCAGTAACATCTGCCGCCTGATCGTATCCGATCTCAAGCAGAAGATCTCCGCCTTTTCGAAGGTGCTCCTTAGCACCTGTTATGATCCTTCTGTAAAAAACAAGTCCGTCCTCACCGCCGTCAAGAGCGATGCAGGGATCGTGATCCTTCACCTCGGTACTGAGCATCCCGATATCCGCCGTTCTGATATACGGAGGATTTGATACGATCACATCGAACACATCGTCCGGTGAAAGCGCATCATACAGATCACCTTTCTTAAACTGCAGTCTCTCCCTCTTTTCCCCGAGGAGCATATCTGCATTTTCTTCTGCCAGTAAAAGTGCATCCTCCGAGATATCGGTGCCGATGCCATAGCAGTCATTCATAAGTGCAAGAAGACTGATTATAATACATCCCGTTCCCGTGCACAGATCCAGTATCCGTGAACCGTCGTGATAGTCCCTGAGTGCCTCCTCGGCAAGTATCTCAGTATCAGGTCTTGGTATCAGGGCAGCGGGACTGACCTTGAAGTCAAAGCCCATAAAACCGGTCCTGCCGATGATATGCTGAAGAGGGATACCTGTAAGCCTTCTCTTTACCACATCTCCTGCCATGGCAGCTGCTGCTTCATCGATCTCCCTGTCCGGGTCCGTGAACATATCCGAAAGGGTGACACCCGCATACTCTGTCATTATGAGGCGGCTCTCTGTCTCGGAATCCTGAATCCCGGCATCTTCAAGGGCTTTGCGTATTTCTTTTTTCAGATCAGAAATCTTCAATGCAGTTCACTCGTCTATGCTCTCGTCAGAGAAGTTATGATCACGGACCTCGTCCGGATTCTCATCATCATACTGATAATCGTCCTCATAATCCTCTTCGTAGCCTTCGTCATAGTACTCTTCGGCATCGTACTCCTCCCATCCGGGAGCAGTTCCAACGACTTCACCGTCTTCATTTACATCAAGCCCGAAATTATCGGCAAGGTATTTTCTCCAGTCAAAAACGGCTTCAACAGACTTGATGGCCACTTCGATCATCTTATCATCCGGCTCCCTTGTGGTAAGGTGCTGGAACCAGATCCCGGGAGCCGTGAGCATGTATACGAATACATTCTCGCTCTTTCCGGCAAGTGCAAGTATCTCATAGGATATACCAAGCACCACGGGGATCATCAGTATCCTTACAAGAAGTCTCAGGGGCAGATATGTGATCCTTATGAAGAAGAAAATGATAATGCTTATGAACACTGATATGTACATGAAGCTGGTACCGCATCTTCTGTGGAATCTGGAACTCTTCATAACATTATCTACGTTCAGCGTTTTTCCTCTTTCGATACAGTTGATGCACTTATGCTCAGCACCGTGATAACGGTATACTCTGCGCATATCCTTGATAAACCCGATACCGAACATATAGAGAATGAATACGATCATTCTGATGGCACCTTCGATCACGGATACAAGAGAGGCGTTTCTGATACTCTTCTCAAGAACGGAAGCAAGGTAAGTGGGAAGGACAATAAAAAGTCCTATGGCAAGTGCAACGGCGATTATCAGAACAAGGCTGTTGAGAAGTCCGTCAAGAGCACCGTTTCCGGATGTTCCGCTTTCTTTGCCTTCCTCACGATCATATACATCCGCGGAAAAATTAAGTGCACGTGTTCCGAGAATAAGAGAGTCTGCGAACACGAATGTTCCTCTTACGAAAGGTATCTTAAGGAGAACGCTTCCGTCCATGAATTTTCTGTGTGTCTGGGCGTCGGTTTCGATCTTTCCGTCGGGTCTTCTGACTGCAACGGCATACTTCTCACCGTTACGCATCATGATGCCTTC
>CACWJQ010000054.1 GCA_902761225.1 uncultured Lachnospiraceae bacterium
GAATATCTGATCCTCGGACAACACTGCATCAATAACCAATATGACGGATGCTGGGCAGGTAACCCCACAGAGGATGTATCCGTACTTAAAGCATATGTGGACCAGGCCATCGCCGGCATGGAAACAGGCAGGTTCATCTATCTTGCACATCCCGATCTTATCAACTTTGTCGGAGACGAGAAAACATATCTGACAGAGATGTCACGTATCTGCGGATATGCATATGATCATCATATCCCTCTTGAGATAAATCTCCTGGGCATTGAAGACCACAGGAACTATCCCAATCAGACTTTCTGGAAGCTTGCAGGGGAAACGGGCAACGAGGTTGTACTCGGACTGGATGCTCATCACATCCCCATGATCGATGTGCCTGATGCGGAGAAGACCGCAATGGACATGGTAAATAAGTACGGCCTTAATCTGAAGGACCCCCTTCAGTATCTGAAGCCCTCAGAGAAATCATAAGCATCGGGATCGGCAGGCCTCGGCAGGTTATAGTTTTCCGGAACCGATGGAAAGGCATAATACCCTGCCCTGTCGCCATAAACGGGTGCATAGATGGTACAGTTTCCCATCTCTATGGGATAGGTCTCATAGTATCCGTAATCCTGGGGCTGTATATAGTACTGCTCATATCCCCATTTATACATGTATCTTCCAAGCATCAGGGCCTTATACGCAAGGAACAGCCCTATGCAAAGTATCAGCGCATTCTGCGCAGTTCTTAATATCTTCCTTTTTTCACCGCTTTCGAATATCCTGCATATGATAAGTCCGAAGGTAAATGCAGGCAGTGCGATAAGATATCCCTGTCCGTAACGCACAAGAGGCGATGACAGGAACCAGAATCCAAAGGATACCACAACAGTCAGTACTGTATAATTGACCGCTGCAAATCCTTCATATCTGTATTTTTTCATTGATATTCCCTTGATAAGTTCAAAGGCCCATACGAAGCTTCCCATGAGCCCCAGATACAGCATGATCTTCCAGGTTCTTCCAAGCTCTGCATACCATACGGGGAACCACTCAGAAAGCGGCATATCAGCTGCGTCCATGCTCGAGAACCCTCTTCCGAAGGCGACGATATATGCACTGTCTGCAATGGCCGATTCCCTTGTTATCTTCCACTCAGGATTAAAGATATCTATGGCGACAGAGGGATAGAGAAGCCATCCGGAGATGATATAGTTCCTGATAAAATACGGAAGCAGTATCACCATCACAATGCATCCGTACACAAGGATCCTCTTGTATCTCTTCTCTTTTATAAGCATGATCACCGGGATAAGAGTGAGCATGCATAAAGGTGCGGCGGACAGCTTAAGCGTCATATCGAAAAATGACAGAAGTGCCGGAACCGCAAAATGATCAGCACCGGCTTTTTTCTCGGTGCACTCCGTAATCTTTATAAGGATATAGAGAAAAAGCAGCATCGTGAAATAATCGGATGCGGGTGACGAGATCTCATCATAGATATTCCCGATGTAATAAATTGCAGAAAGTCTTGCAAAGTCTGACAGCACTATCTTCTTATCCCTGAAGATATGCATGACCCTGCATCCGGAGAAAAATACCATCAGGGCAAAGAAACCTGCGCATGAATGATATGACATGCCTCCGAGGAATGCGAAGCTGTAAAGAGCCTGGACCGCAAATGCGGAACTGTTATAGGCGGTCCTTCCGTTCAGAAGCCCCAGTCCCTTCACCACTCCGTAATCTTCTATCCAGTGAATGGCCTGCCCGTGATAGAGATCCGAATCATAATGAAAATAGCCCCTTGATGCACAATAGGCAAAAACAAGGACAGAGGCTGTGATAAATATAACGGGAACCATCATCTTTTTTTCAAAATGTAATTCCCGGGAATTGTTTTTCCGTGAAAGATAAAAATGATAAATAAAGAAAATGACAGTGAAGGCAAGAAGGATGATATTGGCCGAAAGTCCCACGCCTCCAAAAAGGCTGTAGATCTGCGCATATACAGTGGCTGCCATAAAGCCGGTTATGCTGATGTCCTCGGGCCTGTAAAGACTGCCTGCAAGAGCCTTATCCCTGCCGGCTCCAAGCACCGACAGAAATGCCTTTCCCAGGGCATATGTTGTAAGAAAGATATAGATCCATATAAGGCAATTGACAAGCATTTATAACTCCCTCAGATAGAATTCCTTATCTTCTTTCTGGCTCTTGAGATAGCCTTCTCTGCGGCTTTCTCTGTAATGTTCAGACAATGTGCGATCTCTTTTACGGGAACGCCGTTCATCTTCAGAAGCAGAGCGGTCCTCTCCGCATCGGTCAGGCTGTTTTCCATAACCGTCCCGAACTTTTCCTTAAGCTCTACAAAAAGAGCGATCTCTTCGGGAGTCATATCGGGGGACTGTATCGATATCTTCTCTTTCCATTCGGGATCCGTATCCGTCGGATCGGTCGAAATATAATCCCTGAAGGCTGAATTCTTCAGATTGTTCCTGGAGGCATATACATTCAGAAGTCTGTTCCTGATGACCACAGAAGCATAGGTCTTAAATCCTGCGCCCTTGGCATGATCATACTTTTCAATGGAATCATATAATCCGATCATCCCCTCCTGCTCGTAATCTTCAACATCGGAAGGCATTATACCGCCAAGGGTACTGACAATGAATTTAACAAGTCCCTTATGTCTGGTTATAAGATAATTGAGAATGGCAGGATACTCAAGGGAGATCTCATGCATTCTCCCTATAAGTTCCTCGTCGGTCATCTTCTCATAATCAGGATATTTAAAAGAATTGATTTTATCGGCTTTATTATTCAAGCTCAGCCCTTCATACGTCTGCGAACTATCTCATAGCTAAGGATACCGCATGCCACTGATGCGTTGAGAGAATCGATCTCACCCTTCATTGGGATGGATGCGGTCATATCACACTTTTCCCTGACAAGTCTGGAAACTCCGCTTCCTTCATTTCCGATGACAAGTCCGATGGGACCTGTGAGATTAAGATCATACATTAATTCGCCGTCCATTGCGGCACAGACGAACCATATACCCTTTTCCTTCAGTTCTTCTATGGTCCTGGATATGTTGGTGACCTTGGCGACCGGGATAAAGTTGAGTGCCCCGGCACTTGCCCTTGCCACGGATGCGGTAAGTCCCACCGCTCTGTCCTTGGAGATTATGACCCCGTGGGCACCTGCCTGGTCAGCCGTACGGATTATGGCACCCAGGTTATGAGGATCTTCAATACCGTCGAGGATTATTATAAAGGGATCTTCGCCCTTTTCCTCCGCTCTCTTAAGGATATCCGACACCTCACTGTATTCATATGCTGCGGTTATGGCAATGACACCCTGGTGATGTCCTGTTGGGGACATATGATCGAGCCTGTCCTTATCGACATACTTGATGACTGTCCCTGCCTTAACAGCCTCTCT
Source organism: uncultured Lachnospiraceae bacterium (assembly GCA_902761225.1). Lineage (GTDB taxonomy): Bacteria > Bacillota > Clostridia > Lachnospirales > Lachnospiraceae > AC2028. The sequence goes on from CACWJQ010000054.1 coordinate 3,421, forward strand.
CTTGATGGTAAGAACGGCACCGTCACGGCATCCGTCCAGAACATAGAGTCTGTCCACGGGCTTTCCCGCACGAAATGCTTCGAGGACAGGATTCCTGCCCTCTATCGCATTTTCATTGGCTTTCTTTGCAAAGCTTTCGTAATCTTCTTTTTTATTTTGATCCTTCGACATATTCAGCTCCGAATCTGATTATCTCATCAGCACGTTCAGTCCTGCCCGCCATATACAGATACCCTATAAGGGACTCAAGTCCCGTGGCTCTTTTGTATGAGGCAAAATTGGCGCCTCTTCCGGTAGGATGTGCATGATTCTTTCCGCGGTGCATAACCTCTTTTTCCTCATCGGACAAAAAGGTCTTCTCAAGCAGTGCATCATGTACCGCCGCCTGTGCATCGGCACTCACATACCTTACTGAGGCTTTATGGAATTTCTCAACCGGCATATCGCCTTTTTCGAGGAGCATACGCCTTATGACAAGGCTCATGTATGCATCCCCTACAAAAGCGTATGATAACGGGGAATGATTTAAGCTCTCTTCCACTTTGTACCTTCCCTTGTATCCTCAAGCACGATGCCTCTTGCAAGAAGATCATCACGGATCTTATCCGCAAGCGCAAAATCCTTGTTCTTCTTGGCTTCTTTTCTCTGTGCGATAAGGCCTTCTATCTCTTCTGCTTCGGGATCTTCACCTTCAGTCTTTTCGGTGACGATGAACAGTCCGAGAATGCCGGCAAGTGTCTGGAGGGTATCATAATACTGTGCAACAAGTGCCTTGTGTGCCTTTTCTCCGGATACGGGCCTTACATTTACATTCGCAGCTCTTACAAGTTCGAATATTGCGGTAATGGCATCTGCGGTATTAAGGTCGTCATCCATCGCATCGCAGAAGTTCTTAACATATTCCTGGGTGCCGTCAAAAGCTGCCTGCTCAGCATCTGTGAGAGCACCTTCGGGTGCGGTCTCAAGCGCTTCCTTAAGCATGCCTCCGCAGGTTGTTATCCTTTCAAGGCTCTGCTTTGCCTGCTCCATAAGCTCTGCGGAGAAATTAAGAGGTCCTCTGTACTGCGCGGTCTGCATGAAGAATCTGAGCACCTGGGGATCGTATTTTTCACAGATCTCCCTTACGGTAAAGAAGTTACCCAGGGACTTGCTCATCTTACGGTTATCAATGTTAAGGAATCCGTTGTGCATCCAGTAATGTGCGAACTCCTTGCCGCTTGTGCACTCGGACTGCGCTATCTCATTCTCATGATGGGGGAAGATAAGATCCTCGCCGCCTGCATGGATATCGATGGTCTCACCGAGATACTTCTTGCTCATGACAGAGCATTCGATATGCCAGCCGGGACGTCCGTCGCACCAGGGTGAAGGCCATGAGGGCTCTCCTTCCTTCTTGGGCTTCCAGAGCACGAAATCAAGGGGATCTTCCTTCTGCTCCTCACCGCTTACCTTCAGCTCTCTTTCACCTGTTCTCAGATCGTCCAGGTTCTTATGGGAAAGCTTTCCGTACTCATCAAAGGATCTGGTCCTGAAATATACTGTTCCGTCGGCTGCAACATAGGCATGGCCCTTGTCGATGAGCCCGGAGATCATATCGATCATTCCGTCTATCTCTTTGGTGGCCTGGGGATGAACATCCGCAGGTCTTACATTGAGTGCGGCCATATCCTTTTTGCACTCTTCGATATAACGTACAGAGATCTCCTCAGAGGATACGCCTTCTTCATTGGCCTTCCTGATGATCTTGTCATCAACGTCCGTAAAATTGGATACGAACTTCACCTTATATCCCCTGTACTCCATATACCTTCTGAAGGTATCGAATACGATCATGGGACGTGCATTTCCGATATGGATAAAATTGTACACAGTGGGACCGCAGACATACATTGAGATCCTGCCGGGTTCGATCGGTACAAATTCTTCTTTTCTTCTTGTAAGTGTATTAAAAATCTTCATGATATCCCTTTCTTTACATTGAATATGACGGTTCATTATCATCTCGAACCCGGACATCGCGAGCATCCGCCGCAGGATGCGGACATCGGACTGCTCATGTCATATACACTGTTGATAAGGGCAACGGCCTGTGCCGCTATTCCTTCCTTCGCTCCGGTAAATCCAAGGCCTTCCTCTGTTGTGGCCTTCACATTCACACGGCTCACATCAAGCCCAAGAGCACCGGCGATCCCCGCTCTCATTTCATCAATATAAGGTCTCATCTTGGGTGCCTGTGCAATGATGGTGGAATCGATGTTCTCGATGACGTATCCTTCGGAAGCGAGTCTCCTCCCCACTTCCTCAAGAAGCTTTATTGAATCTGCTCCCTTAAAGGCTTCATCCGTATCAGGGAAAAGAAGCCCGATGTCGCCCATGGCTGCAGCCCCAAGGAGCGCATCCATAACGGCGTGGGTGAGCACGTCCGCGTCCGAGTGACCAAGCAGTCCCTTTTCATAGGGAATGGTAACACCTCCTATTATCATGGGGCGTCCGTCACACAACTTATGAACATCGTAACCTGTACCGATTCTCATACTATCTCCCGGTAATAAAATATGTACTCTGCGATCAATGATCCGGTCGTGATCAGAATAATTGATCGGTGATATACTTGAACACTCCCGTTGACTTTTCCTTCCACACATCAACGATGTGCTCAGCTATCTCTTCCGTGGGAACGGAAAGTGTCATATCAAGGGTCGTAACGTCGCGGTCCTTGATGGTAAGTCTTGTCTCAAACTCGCCTGTCATGCTGTTATAGGCATAGTCCCCTTTAACAGCCAGTTCATTCCTGAGCTCGAATGCCTTGTCGGCAAAATAATTCTCGATATCATTCTTGATAAAATCCGGAAGCCTGGACCCGAAATACTTGATGGTATCCCTTCCCTCGGAGGTTATGGAAAGCTCGGTGGCATTGTGGGAATGTGGAGCCTGGGATATCAGACCGTTATCCATAAGCTCGCCCTGTGCCTGGGTGAGCATTATAAAGTCGGCATAATCCTTACCCAGCACAAAATCGCTTATCTGTGATGCGGTCATCAGGAAATCAACCCTGGCGAGCATATACAGGATTATAAGTTTTACCTGTGTCAGCTTGTCCTGATCCATTATTTCACAAGCCTCTTAACAGCATCCGCAACCATATCACGTACATTGGGATCGAATGCTTCGGGCATGATGTACTCTTCACAGAGCTTGTCTGCAGGAACTGCAGCAGCAATAGCCTCTGCCGCAGCAAGCTTCATCTCCTCTGTGATCTGGGGTGCTCTTGCTTCAAGCGCACCGCGGAAGATTCCGGGAAATGCGACAACATTGTTGATCTGGTTGGGGAAGTCACTTCTTCCGGTTCCTACGATCCTTGCACCTGCTGCCTTAGCTTCATCCGGCATTATCTCGGGAGTGGGGTTAGCCATTGCAAAGATAATGGGATCCGGATTCATGGTCTTTATCATCTCCTGAGTAAGAACTCCGGGAGCCGATACACCTACGAAGATATCTGTTCCGACGAGAGCATCTGCAAGCTTTCCGGATCTGTTCTCGGGATTGGTGATCTTAAGCATCTCCTTCTTGGTGGAGTTAAGATCTGTTCTGTCTGCCGAGACGATACCCCTTGAATCGCAGAGGGTAACGCTTCCGAATCCGTACTTAAGAAGGAGCTTGCTGATGGCAACGCCTGCTGCACCCGCACCGTTTACAACGATCTTGCAGTCTTCCTTCTTCTTGCCGGTAACCTTCATTGCATTGATGGATGCAGCAAGAACAACGATAGCGGTTCCGTGCTGGTCATCGTGGAATACAGGGATATTGAGCTCTGCCTTGAGTCTTTCCTCGATCTCAAAGCATCTGGGTGCAGAGATATCCTCAAGATTGATGCCTCCAAAGCCGGGAGCCATCCACTTTACAGCCTTGATGATCTCTTCGGTATCCTGTGTATCAAGGCAGATGGGAACAGCGTTTACCCCGCCGAATTCCTTGAAAAGAACTGCCTTTCCTTCCATGACAGGCATAGCTGCTTCGGGTCCGATGTTACCGAGTCCGAGAACGGCTGATCCGTCCGATACAACAGCAATGGTGTTAGCCTTCCATGTGTACTTATATACGAGCTCCTTGTCATCTGCTATTTTCCTGCAGGGCTCAGCGACTCCGGGGGTATAGGCGATAGCCAGTGCCTCCCTTGAATCAACCTTTGCCTTAGCCTCGGTTGAAAGCTTTCCGTTCCATTCCTCATGTGCCTTCAGTGCTTCTTCATTTACACCCATTTCAGTTCTCCTTACCTTTTATCTTTTTAAAATGCTCTTTTATCTTATTCTCATATCCCTGTCCGTCCGGTCTGAAGAATTCTCTTCCGTCCAGTTCGTAAGGGAGATATTGCTGCTTTACATAGTGATTCGGAAAATCATGTGCATACTGATATCCGATGCCGTGTCCCAGCTTTGCCGCGCCCTTGTAGTGCGCATCCTGCAGATGCGGTGGGATGGGAAGACTGCCGCTTGTCCTAACTTCCTCAAGCGCATCATCCACGGCGCATATGGCGGAGTTGGACTTTGGCGCGGTGGCAACATATATCGCCGCCTCGGAAAGTATTATCCTCGCCTCGGGCATTCCAACCTTGATCACAGCTTCGAATGCTGCGTTTGCAACCACCAGTGCCTGTGGATCTGCCATACCCACATCCTCTGCGGCGCATATGACGATCCTTCTTGCGATGAAGCTTACCTCTTCACCCGCATCCAGCATTCTCGCAAGATAGTAGACCGCAGCATCGGGATCCGAACCTCTCATGCTCTTTATGAAAGCAGAGATCGTATCGTAATGATTGTCTCCTGTCTTGTCATATCTGACAGCCTTGCGCTGTATGCATTCCTGAGCTTCCTCGAGCCTTATGTGAATACCGGGCTTTGAAGGATCAGCGGGGCCCGTGATCATTCCTGACTTATCATCTCCTGCTACGGATGCTGACTGTTTTTTTCCGGCACCTGTACCGGCCTGCGAACCGCCTCCGAGCGGCTCTGCATCAGGCTCCGTGGTAAGGATCGCAAGCTCGAGAGCATTCAGTGCATGTCTTGCATCTCCTCCGGAAACATCGGCTATGAACCTTACGGCATCTTCGTCGATGTAGGGATTGTAAACAGCCATTCCCCTTTCTTCATCCGTTACCGCGATCTTAAGGAGGGTGACGATATTCTCCATGCTGAGAGGCTTCAGCTCGAATATCATTGACCTGCTTATGAGAGCGCCGTTAACCTCGAAATACGGATTCTCCGTGGTAGCTCCTATAAGTGTCACCGTTCCGTCCTCTACAAAGGGAAGGAGGAAATCCTGCTGTCCCTTATTGAAACGGTGTATCTCGTCGATGAAAAGTATGGTCTTCTGGGAATTCATTGCAAGGATGCTCTTTGCTTCGTTAACAGCATCCTCCATATCCTTCTTGCCGGCAGTTGTGGCATTGATCGAGATAAAGCGTGACTTCGTCGCACCTGCAATAACCTTGGCTATTGTGGTCTTGCCTGTTCCCGGAGGCCCGTAGAGTATCAGGGAGCTTATCTTATCCGCCATTATCGCACGGTACAGAAGCTTTCCCGGAGCGATTATATCCTCCTGTCCCACTATCTCATCGGGAGTTCTGGGTCTCATCCTCGCAGCAAGAGGGCTCTCGGATTCCTTATTCTGTTCAGACATGTATTCAAACAGATTGATCTGATCCATGGCTCCTTACAAGCTCCTCAAACCTGTCGCCGCGCTCTTCGAAATTCTTAAAGTATCCGTATGATGCGGCTGCAGGCGACAGTACGCACCCTTTTCCCGCAGGCGTTATCTCAAACGCCTTATCCACAGCCTTTTCAAGATCCGCTTCATAGAATACATTGGAAAGCTCTGTTCCAAGCTCCTTTATAAGCCTCTCGCCCGTGGCATACATACAGATGAACTTAAACTCGCTGTGCTGCTTCATGAAATCTTCAAGCACAGTATATGATATACCCCTGTCCATCCCGCCTATGAGAAGCACCTCTGCATCAGGGATGCTCATTGCCGCACTGACCGCAGCTTCGGGGATGGTGGATATGGAATCGTCATACCAGTTTATATCCGCATAGGTACCTATCTTCTTCATCCTGTGCGGAAGCGCCTCGAATGTCTTAAGACTTTCGAGCACCTTTTCACCCGGGATTCCGAATTCGTCCATGCATATTTTTTTTACAAAATAAGCGTTGATACGGTTGTGCTCACCGTAAAGGGTAAGCTCGATCCCCTTAAGGTCATCCTCTGAAGGTATCACCCGTATCTGCTCCGAGGCGGATGCTATGGGAGGAACATTCTCTCCTATGTAAGCCCTGTCCCCCGCAAGCTGTCTGCTTACGATGTGACTCTTTGCCGTAAAATAGGCATCCATGGTGCCGTAATAGTCCAGATGCTCTTCGTACAGATCAAGGAATACGGATATATACGGCGCAGTCATCGCACTCTTCAGCTGATGACAGCTCAGCTCCAGCACCACTATCGCATCTCCTGCCGCATCATCATAATAATCAAGGCAGGGAAGACCTATATTGCCCGCAAGGATCACCTTCCTGCCGCTGTTTTCCGAAAGCACATGGGCAAGCATTGAGCTGGTAGTGGATTTTCCCTTGGTTCCTGTAATACCTATGGTCTTGGTGCGGTACTCCCGGATAAAAATCTCCGTCTGGGAAGTCATCTTAGCCGTGAGCTCATGGCATTTATCAGGGTCTGCTCCTTCGGGAGGCCAGACTATGCCGGGGCTCTTGATTATGACATCATAACCATCGCCTGCGCCATCCAGCATCTCTGCGGGTTTGCCCTCGAATATATCGGTACGTAAAGTGCGGGTATGTCCGGCAAGCCACTTTTCAGTGGATCTGCCTTCACGCCCATAGCCCCATATAAGTACGCTTTTACCGTTAAAAAGTTCTGTTACCGACATATATCTTCCAATCTCAGGTGGCCGGAAAGATCCGATCATCACGCTCTGGGTGGTTACCTGCTTTCACATAAGTGCACAGAGTTATGAACCTTAACATTATACAATATTTCCGTATATATTTGTACAAAAAACAATACGTGGGCAAAATTTTTGGGGGCGACCGCCTCTGCACAGGCGACTGCCCCCAATAAATTTGGAAAAACCCTCATATATGATCGATCAAATCTTTCTCTTATCCGAATTCCCGGGCGAATCTTACGGGATCCATCCGGTACAGTTCCTCCCCCAAAGCATCGCTTATCTCTATAAGCATTCTTTCATATGTGCACTGAAGAGGTGAGATCTCGTTTTCATTTCCAGTATTCATCCTGTTTGAGCATCCGCAGGAATTGGTACAGCGCTTAACCAGATCACAGCCCACGCATGTAGCGGGAGTTGCGGATCTTCGGGCAATTTCAATGACCCTGGCTTCGTTGATACCGTCAAAGACATTTCCCAAAAGGTAATCCGGATCTCCTATAAATGATGTACAGGGATATAATTCACCGGAAGGTGTTACAGGGGTCTGTCTCACGCCAAGATGGCACTTTTCCGCGGGATTCTTATCCCTGATGCATTCCCCTATCTTGGAATAGACAGGTCCTACGAATATCTTATCGCCCTTTACGAACAGCTCCCTGATATACTCACATGTCTTTTCAAGCTGCTCCCTTAAAAGCTCAAGATCTTCGTCAGTCCAGCTGACTTTTTTTCCATAGGCAATGACCATGGAAATACGCCTGAATCCAAGCTCATGAAGATATCTGACGGACCCGGCATAATAAGGGACTGCCTGGGGAGCAATTGTGGCAAGTGCAGTCGCATCCGGCATGTACTTAAGAAGCAGCTTAGCCTTTTCTTCAACAACGGATGAAGTGGGCCGTCCGCCCACAAACACCCTGCATACATCCTGAGCAGTTCCGTCAAAGGAAAGGCCTATCCCCATCTCGGCCTTTACGGCACGCTTAAGAAAATCCTCATCAAGAAGTGACCCGTTGGTAGTCATCTTACAATCAAACTTCATGCCGGTCTGCCGTGACTTTTCCTCACAGTAATCCAGAGCCTTATATATAAGATCCTTTTTCAGAAGCGGCTCACCGCCGAAAAAACAGAGCCCCGCTCTCAGCCCCCTTGAGAAGGCCAGATCACATGCCTTATAAAGCACCTCTTCAGACATATCCTTCGGGCATTTTTCGCGAAGGCAGTAGGCACAATCCATGTTGCAGTTTTCTGTAAGATGTAAGGTAAGATTCATATCATCGCCCTTTCCGGACCCATGTCAGCCTTTTCAAGGCTCATATAAAGGGGCTCCTCCGTCAAGAACAAGATGGTCATCAGGCTCATAATACGCATATGTGACATCATCCTCATCCTTGCAGTCGTCCGTGTCTGTGACATCCTCCTCATCCTTGCAGTCGTCCGTGTCTGTGACATCATCCTCATCTTCGCAGTCAGTCATGTCATCATCGACCACAGCAACATCTCCTTCAAGCCGGATAATGTCGTCATCTTCATCTGTGTATTCAGGCGCTGTTCCTTCTAACTGAAGATCATCCTCAGGCTCGGAATTCACCATGATCCCGCCGTCATCATCGATCACGGCAACATCTCCGGCCAGCTGGATCTCTTCTTCAGGCGGCTCATACACGGTAGTGGCACCTGCAAGATCGGGACTGTCAGCACCGCACCCTGTTACCGTGGCCACCGCCATTGCTGCTGCCAACGCTACTGCATAAGCGGGTTTCTTATATCCTTCAGTTCTTGTTATCTTCATTATCATGCCCTCCTCTCTGGCCTCTTACCCATAAAGACGAAGTAAGACTCCCCAGGGTCACATATCTTTCATAAATATATCAGAAAAGAAGGGAAATAAAAAGGTGAGCGGCTCCGTTTGGAGCCGCTCTTGGGAGAGAGAGATTATTATTTCTATGGAGATCAGTTTCCGATAGTAACCATTGTTCCATCGGGAACTGTGTTGTACAGCCACATCGCATCATCTACACTGAGCCTTACGCATCCGAGTGATGCTTTCGATCCGAGTGCCGCTACCTCTTCGGGTATCGGATAGGGATCATTCTTCCTGGCAAAACATACTGAGTGGAACATGTATCCGCCGGTCCTGAATCTCATGCCCCATATTGCCCAGGTCCCGTCTGCCATATAACACCATCCGCCTCCTGCGGTATGCTCGTATATGGTGAAGGTTCCTCCGGGAGTTCCGTGTCCGGCTCTTCCGGTTGAACAGAGCATGCTCTTTATCAGCTGGCAGTACGTTCCGTCGCTTCCGACTGTCAGGACATTACATACATTGAAGGTTCTGTCTACGATTATGTAATAAGGAGAACCGTTAGCACGGATACCTGTCGGAACATATATCCCCGGAAGCGCCGCATCTGCGGCTGTTACCGTCTGAACAGGAGCTGCCGGAGTCTGGACTGCAGGCACCTGGGCCTGAGCGGGAGCTGCCGGTACTGTCTGTACGGGTACTGAAGGGGTGGCACCCGTGGGATTTCCGT
>CACWJQ010000055.1 GCA_902761225.1 uncultured Lachnospiraceae bacterium
CTCGACCTCCGAGGGCTTCTTCCGGATCCTGTCCTGCGCCATCGAGGGCATGGAATCCGGGGTGAGCGACCGCATAAGCTCGACATAATCGACCAGATCATCCTCTGTAAGGCTGATCCCTGGAGCGATGAGCTTCCGGAAGGTGCCATAGATCTTTCCGGTGAGTGGGAGTACAGGATAGGATGTACCATGGATAAGAATCCTCCTGCTACAGATCCTATCAACTGGCATCCCATGGGACTTTACAATGCCATGACAGCTCCCTGCACCCCCTATCCCATTGAGGGTATCATCTGGTATCAGGGTGAATCGGATGCATATATGACCGATGAGTATGTGGAACTTACAAGGATCCAGGTAGAAGGATACAGAAAGCTCTGGGGTGATGAGAATATCCCTTATATACTTGCCCAGCTGCCCAATTTTACCGATGGCCATTCTCCTTCCGAAGATGGAAGCAAAGGCGGATGGGATGAGTTCAGGGAAGCACAGAGGAAGATAACTGAGACTGTTCCCGGAACATACATGACCGTGAACATGGATTCGGGTGAGGACAACGATCTTCATCCCATGAACAAGTCAGCTGTGGGAAGCAGATTCGCTGATGTTGCTCTTGATCTTCTTTATCCCGGAGTCTGTGACAGACCTTCACAGGGACCTGCAGTAAGTGGAGTGACCTGTGAGAAGACCGACAATGGATATGAGATAGTAATGAGCCTTTCAAATGTTGGTGACGGCGCTGTGGCTTATTCTCCCGATGCCAAAAAGAGAGGTGCGATCAGGGATTTCTCTGTGGTATGCGGTGAGAAGATCGTTCCTTCCGAGGCGGAGCTTGCAGATGATTCCCATATCAGGATACTTTTTACAGGTGAGGAAAAACCTGACGGATTAAGATATCTTCAGAGAAATACCTACATAGGGGAGATGATATATAATACTTCCTCTGAAACAGGTGAAAAGAAGCCCTGCAAACTCATGGCTCCTTTCATCATGAAAATTTAACATTGATTTATCCTGAAACTCTATATTACATTAATGACACGGGTACTTTTATCCGTGTCATTTTTTATACTTATCGCACAACTGAAACTGATGATGTGCCGGTTGTGTGGATGTTTTATAACAGGTCGATTGACCGGGAGAAGCTATGAGATATTTATTCAATAAGGGATGGAAGTTCCTGGAGACAGACACAAGTACGGAGTATGACGCAGCCGTCAGCAGGAGGGAAGAGTTTAAGAGTGTGCAGATCCCTCACGACTGGCTTATATACGATTCCACGGATCTGTACAGAACAGGCAGGGGATGGTACATAAGAGAGCTCATTCTCGATGTGAAGAGCGGAAGGTATTTTCTTGAATTCGATGCTGTATATATGGACAGCGCAGTATACGTAAACGGAAGTAAGGTGTGCGAGTGGAAGTACGGATACTCAGCCTTTGACTGTGATATCACAGAGTTCCTGCACGAAGGCAGCAATCTGATAGCGGTAAGTGTCACATATATATCCCCCAACAGCAGATGGTATTCGGGAGCTGGAATTTACAGGAATGTCCACATTCGTAATACAGGGGAGACTTATATAGCAAGGGACGGTGTGTACGTCTCAACCCGTAATGCTAACGGTAAGAGGATCCTTCACATTGAAACAGAGGTTAAGGGAGAAAAGAGTGATGAAGCTGTCCTCACATATTCCGTTACCGATATGGAAGGAAAGGAGACTGCGGTAAACAGACTTTCCGATAATGATCTTGAGATCATTGGTCCTCATATGTGGGATATAGATGATCCTTATCTGTATACCCTTAAGGTATCCATGTCTGCAGGCTCTGACAGGGATGAAGAAACAGTAAGATTCGGAATACGTGATATTAAGTATGATCCTGAGAAAGGCTTCCTCCTTAACGGAAGAAAGGTCAGGCTGAACGGTGTATGCGAGCATCATGATCTTGGTTCGCTGGGAGCTGCTTTTAATAAGTGCGCCATGAAGAGAAAGCTTACAATGCTCAGGACCATGGGAGTGAACGCGCTGCGTACATCACATAACATGCCTGCCCCTGAGGTCCTCGATCTTTGTGATGAGATGGGCTTTGTTGTGATGAGCGAAGCCTTTGATATGTGGTACAGGCCCAAGACAGATCATGACTATGCAAGATTTTTCAAAGAATGGCATGAGAGGGATATAAGAAGCTGGGTAAGACAGGACAGAGATCATCCCTCCGTGATCATGTGGAGCATAGGAAATGAGATCTATGATGTACATGCGGATGCAGATGCACCGGAGACAGTTCAGCATCTGATCGATGAAGTAAAAAAGCACGATCCATATGAAAACGGAGTATGCACCTTCGCATCCAATTACATGGCATGGGAGGGCGGCAGGAAGTGCGCTGATGTGCTGAAGCTCGTAGGATACAATTATGCCGAGAATCTTTACAGGGAACATCACGAGCTCCATCCCGACTGGGTCATCTACGGAAGCGAGACGGAATCACTTGTTCACAGCCGCGGAGTATATAAGTTCCCTCTTTCCGTCACGAAGCTGTCAGATGTTGATGAGCAGTGTTCCTCTCTCGGAAACTGCAATACAAGCTGGGGCGCCAAGAGCATAGAGGCATGTATCTGCCTGGACAGGGATATGGACTTTTCCGCAGGACAGTTCCTTTGGACCGGATTCGACTATATCGGTGAACCCACTCCATATCATACCAAGAACTCTTACTTCGGAAATATCGATACAGCAGGCTTCCCTAAGGATTACTATTATGTATTCAGGTCCGCATGGACTGATCCCGTAAAGGATCCCATGGTACATATCTTTCCTTACTGGGATTTTAATAAGGGACAGTTGATCGATGTAAGAGTATGCTCCAATGAAGACTCGGTGGAACTGTTTCTGAACGGTACCAGTCTCGGAAAACAGACCCTTACCCATGCTCCGGGATCCGGTGACCATATACTTGCAGATTATCGTGTTCCATATGAGGACGGATGTCTGGAAGCTGTCGCATACGACAGGGACGGCAATATCACTGCCAGAGATGTTGCATGCTCATTCGGTGAAAGCGCATCTGTTCAGGTGGATGTAAGCAGCGAGTCAATGCGTGCCGGAAGCGATGATCTTATCTTCGCAGAGATATCTGTTCTGGATGATGAAGGAAATCCCGTCAGAAATGCATGCAACAGAATGAAGGTTGATGTGACCGGAGCAGGAAGGCTTGTTGGTCTTGATAATGGTGACAGTACCGATGAAGACTCGTACAAGGCTGTAAGCAGGAGGCTCTTTAACGGAAAGCTTCTTGCTGTCATAGCACCTTCCGATAAAGAAGGAGAAGTTAGTCTTAAGGTTACATCAGAGGGACTGATGGACTGCGAAGTGAAGCTGCAATGCAGCAGGGCTGAGGAGACGGTTTTATCTCCGTTTGATAAAGGGGCAGAGCTTTTCCTTGAAAGAAATGAAAAGCATAAGACACTGCTTGGTGCCGATGAAGAGATACCCGTAAGAAAGATCGTGATATCAGCTGATGATCGCGAGCTTTCACCTGAGAAAAAAGAGATCACTGTCAGGGCTGGGATACTTCCCGAAAATGCAACCGACAGGGATATAATATACAGCGCTGTATCCGATAAGGGTGTTCCGGTCAATTTCGTAAAGCTTACACCCGGTGTAGGCGAGGTTAAGATCGAGGCACTCGGTGACGGAGATTTCAGACTGAGATGTATGTCCAGATCCGGAAGCAGATCCATCAGAGTTATCTCGGAACTTGAATTTTCGGTTAAGGGAGTTGGTCCTGCGTTCCTTGATCCCTACGGATTCATCTACGGAAGTGCATATACTTACTCTGAAGGCGAGATCGGTGCAGGTAACGAGATGGGATTTGCATCGGCCAGAAATGCAAGATCCCTCGTAGGATTTGATAATATAGATTTCGGTCCCATTGGTTCCGATGAGATAACCATCCCTGTATTTACACTGAACGGTGATGCTTATCATTTCAGGGTATATGACGGCATTCCCGGAAATGGAGGAAATCTTATCGGGGAGTTCGTATATCAGAAGCCTTCGATATGGAACACATATCAGGAGGATACCTGGAAGTTCGATAAGATGCTGAAGGGTATATGCAGCCTTTATTTTGAATTCAGTGATAAGATGCATATCAAGGGATTTGGTTTTAAGAAGTATGAAAAGGCATTCGTCCGTCTTGATGCTTCCTCCGCGGATGAGATATATGGAGATGACTTTAAGATAAACGGCGGACTTGTTGAGGGCATCGGCAATAATGTATCACTGGAATTCTCCGGAATGAACTTTGGTGAAAACGGAGCAACAAGGCTGTCCGTAAGAGGTCTTGCACCCAAGGACAATACCATCCATGTAAGATTTACCAAGGGCACTGATGAGATCAAGAACATAATCGAATTCAAAAAATGCGATGAGATGAGTGAGCAGACATTTGAATTTGAGAAGATCACAGGCTCCGGAAATGTATCATTTGTATTCCTGCCCGGAAGCTGCTTTGATTTTGAGTCCTTCAGATTCTCATGATCACAGAACGAAAATATACACTTAAAAGAAAAGGGCCGGCGCTTTGAAAAGCGTCAGCCCTTTTTATCATTCTTTTTCAATGGGTGCAAGAGCAGGCCTGGATGTATAGCGCCTGTTCATCTTCCTGTATTCGGAGGGTGTACAGTTCTTATAGGACTTGAATACCCTGTTGAAGGTTGATAATGACTTAAAGCCCGACTGAAGAGCCACATCAAGTATTGAAAGGTCAGGCTGGTTTAAGTACATCTCTGCCAGAAGGATCCTCTTTTGTGTCAGATATTCGTAACAGGATACATGTGCGAATTCCTTAAAGAGTCTGGCAAAGTGGAACCTTGAGAATCCTGCCATCTCGGCAAGTGCATCCATGTCTATATCCTCGGTGCAGTGCTCGGAGATGTAGTTGCATACATCCATGAACCTTCCGATATATTCCTTGTTCTTGGCAGATGACCTTCCGTGCTGGGGGACCCTTTCCTCCATGCAGCTTCTTCCCACATCCACCATGAAGCGTATAAGCAGAGAGTATATCGCAGCACCTGCATAGGGCTGCTTTCCTTCATATTCCTTCCTTGTCTGGTCGAGATAATACTTGAGTCTGTCGGCAAGTTCGGGATTTTCTTCCCTGCGGATAATGATACATTCACCCAGGGAGTGGAGCAGGCTGTTTAAGGAAGTTACATTACCGATCAGGTTATAGTCGAACATGATGATCAGTCTCTTACCGTTTTCCGGTGCGTAGAGCCTGTGGAGAGTGCCCGACATGATAACGGCAACGTCCCCGGGGCTGATGGTGAACTTCTCCGTACCTACTTCTACCGTATAGTCATTTTCAGTGGGTGCGATTATCTCCGTTGCGGTATGCCAGTGCAGGGGATAATCTTCGGCTATATCGTTATGATACAGTCTTACACCCTGAATCTCTTCATATTTCACGGTCTCGCGGCCGTGTTCCAATACAGGGAGCATATGAACCTTCCTTTGATCAGCGTGAATACTTTTCATAATGATTTTAATTCTATTTGTCGGAAATTAAAAGCAAAATGTGAAAACTAATCCGCAAAATTAAGTTAGATTAGATATTTTTATGTATATACGATGAAGTTGTATTATCCACCTCTGCCAGTGCGCAGTTGCCAATTTTAAGGAGAGAAAACTATGGATCTTGTTAATGATCAGGCCAAGATCGAAGCGTTCCGAAAGAGAGCTGAGGAACTTGTTTCGAAAATGACTCTTGAAGAAAAAGTATCACAGACCCTTAATCATGCTCCTGCCATCGAACGCCTTGGTATAAAGGCTTATGACTGGTGGAATGAGGCTCTTCACGGTGTTGCAAGAGCCGGAACGGCTACCGTTTTTCCTCAGGCAATAGGACTTGCCGCTGCCTTCGATGAGGATCTCATGGAGGAACTCGGTGATGTTGTCTCAACAGAGGGAAGAGCAAAGTTCAATATTCAGCAGAAATTCTCCGATACCGACATCTATAAGGGACTCACCTTTTGGGCACCCAATGTTAATATTTTCCGTGATCCCAGATGGGGAAGAGGACAGGAGACATATGGAGAGGATCCTTATCTTACATCAAGGCTTGGCGTCAGATATATAAAGGGTCTTCAGGGACATGATGAGGATCATCTGAAGGCTGCTGCATGTGCCAAGCATTTTGCGGTTCATTCAGGTCCCGAACCGGAAAGACATCATTTCAACGCAATAGCATCAAAACAGGATATGCGTGAGACTTATCTCCCTGCATTTAAGGCTGCCGTACAGGAGGCACATGTCGAGACCGTGATGGGTGCTTATAACCGTACCAACGGAGAGCCCTGCTGCGGATCCAAGACGCTTCTTAAGGACATTCTCAGGGATGAATATGGTTTCAAGGGACATGTGGTATCCGACTGCTGGGCGATCAAGGATTTTCATACAGGGCATATGGTGACATCGGATGAAGTGGAATCCGTAAGCCTTGCCATGAACAATGGGTGCGATCTTAACTGCGGTGACCTCTTTGTATATCTTAAGGATGCGGTTGAGCAGGGCATGGTCAGGGAAGAAAGACTGGATGAAGCTCTCGTCAATCTCTTTACCACCAGGATGAAGCTCGGAATGTTTGATGGTGAGAAGACCGCCTTCGATAACATAACAATGGCTGAAGTCGACAGTAAGGCTCACAGGAAGCTGAATCTTGATACATCGGCTAAGACACTGGTGTTACTTAAGAATGACGGCATACTTCCCCTTGATAAGAGTAAGATCAGGACTGTCGGTGTTATAGGTCCCAATGCGGATTCAAGGCGGGCTCTTGTGGGTAACTATGAAGGAACCGCTTCCAGGTATGTTACGGTTCTCGAGGGACTTGAGGATTATCTCGGAGATGATGTTGATTTCAGATATTCGGAAGGCTGTCATCTTGTAAAAGACAGACTCAGCGGGCTCAGTACGGGTGATGACAGGATATCCGAAGTTAAGAGCGTATGTGAAGACAGTGATGTGATATTTGTGGCTCTCGGCCTTGATGCCGGTGTTGAAGGTGAAGAGGGCGACGCCGGTAACGAATTCGCCAGCGGAGACAAGATCGATCTGAAACTCCCCGGACTTCAGCAGGAGGTTCTCGATGTTGCAATCTCCAGCGGTAAGCCTGTGATACTTCTCCTTCTGGTAGGAAGTGCGCTTGCTGTCGATGATTCCGGAATTAATGCGGTTATCCAGTGCTGGTATCCCGGAGCAATGGGCGGAAGGGCGATAGCTGAGACTGTTTTTGGAGACAGGAACTTCGAAGGAAAGCTCCCCGTTACATTCTACAGGACCACTGCGGAACTTCCCGACTTTACCGATTATGCCATGAAGGGCAGAACTTACAGATATATGACAGGTGAAGCGCTTTATCCCTTTGGATACGGACTTTCATATACCTCATTTGAGTATTCGAATGTAAAAGCGGATAAGACAGTGGCTGATGACGATGGCATCACCATAGATATGGATGTCACCAATAAAGGAAACGTGGACGGAAGAGAAACCGTTCAGGTCTATGTCAAGGTAAACGGCGTTGAGAATGCTCCTAACTATCAGCTTAAGGGCTTTAAGAAGGTGGCTGTGAAGGCAGGTGGGACAGAGCATGTTTCAATCACGCTTTCAAAGGACAGTTTCGGACTCTTTGATACCGACGGAAAGTTCGTCATACCTTCGGGCAAGGCTATTGTTTATGTCGGAGGACAGCAACCTGATGCAAGGAGCGAGCAGCTCCTTGGCAGGAAGGTGACTCAGATTGAGATCACCATCCCCTGACGGGACGGTATTATGATAGCGAAAACAGGTTGCATGTATGCAACCTGTTTTCGTTATCCTGAAAATGTGGTAGAATAAATTGATAAAAAATATTCTCAGGAGAATAAATGGACAGGGAACATATTAAAGCTAAACTGTATGATTATTTCTGCAAGATGGCAGGGATTGTTTCCTATACCAGTTACAGGGATGATGAGACCTCCGATGAGTTCGTGAAGATGTTCAGGATCGGCAGGGTTGTGTTTACCGAGTATCCCAATGCCCATGCCGAACTTGAGAATAAGCCGTCCAGTCAGACTTTCCGTCATGACTGCGGATCCATCAACGAGGATGACTGTGTTGCCAACCGTTCGGTCATGTCCAACGGATCTGTCATCACTATAGTTGTATATCCCGTAAAGGGTTATACATGGAATGATGAAGAAAAGGAATTCGTCAGAGGATTCCTTCTCGTCATGTCAACCATAAAGAGCCGTATACGTATGAAAGAGATAATCGATTATACAGTTTATCATGAACTGGAACTTGGTTTTTATAATTCACTGTACATGACCAGGATGATGGATATGGTAATGGATCTGGGCATCATGGATCAATATACCATTATCTTTATTAATCTTGTCAATCTTTCCGGACTCAATTCACTCCTGGGGCGCAAAGAGACTGATAAGGTTATCCAGAAGTTCGCTGACATCATTAACGGAAAGCTTGAGTCTCCGGAATGCATGTGCAGGATGGGCGGAGATAATTTCTGCATACTTGCAAGAAGCGTGAAGACGCAGGAACTTCTGGACATACTTGTGGGTGTCCATATAGAAGTTGAGAATGCGGATGTATCAGTTGTAAGGCTCGGTGCTTACTGCGGAATATATAACTGTACCGGTAAAGAGGGCAGCTATAACGAGTGCATGGATAATGCACAGGCATCGATGCTGATGGTCAAGCATGCCAGAAGCGGTCAGATCCAGTATTATGATCAGTCCATGATGGATATGATGACCAATATCAGACGGATAGAATCCAGCTTTAAAGCTGCCGTCAGAAATGAAGAATTCAAGGCGTATTATCAGCCTAAGGTTGATCTGAACACATACAGACTTGTGGGAGCCGAGGCTCTCTGCAGGTGGATCAGGGACGGAAGTCCGGTCGTTATGCCGGATCAGTTTATCTCGGTTCTTGAGAGAAGCAAGAGAGTATGTACGCTTGATTATTATATACTCGAGCATGTGTGTCAGGATCTGTCTGAATGGATCGGAAAGGGATTGCCGCCTATAAGGATTTCCTCCAATTTCTCGAGAAAGCATCTTCCCAATCCGAACTTTGTGAAGGAAGTTACTGAGATTGTTGATAAGTATAACGTTCCCCACTCACTCATAGTGATCGAAGTTACCGAAACCACATCGGAGGCGGACACCAAGAGACTCAGAGAGCTTGTTAATGAGTTCGCAGAACAGGGATTTGAGGTGTCTGTGGATGATTTCGGTGTCGGCTATTCGTCCATGAGCATGATCAAGGATATTCCCTTCAGTGAGATCAAGATAGATAAGAGTTTCCTTGATAATGCCGATGTCAGTGAACGCGATGCGAAAATGATGAAGCATATCATCTCGATCGCAACTGATTTTAATATGTCCACCATTGCGGAAGGCATTGAAACGGAAAGCCATATAAGACTTCTGAAAGACTACGGATGCTTCCAGGGACAGGGATATTATTTTGACAAGCCGATGCCTAAGGATGAGTTTGAGAAGGTACTTAACTCACCCGATTACACTGAAAAAGGATTCGTAATAGTTTGATGAGGTAGCGGTATGAAGAAGTCAGCAGTAAGATTAACATTTGCCACGGCAGCCACGGTGGCAGGTGCGGTGATCGGACTTGGCGGATGCCATAACAATAACGAAGAACCTCAGGCGGGTGTCTATGGTGCTCCCGAATGGTTCGATGGCAAAGATGATGAGCCGGTCAATACTGTCTACGGACCGCCCGAGTGGTTTGAGGAAGACCAGGATGAACCTCAGCCTGATGTCTATGGTCCTCCTGAATGGTTCGATGGCAAAGACGATGAACCGGTCAATCCTGTATATGGTCCGCCTGAATGGTTTGAAGATGTAAGCGGCAATGAAGACGTGAGCGGCGATGAGGATGTGAGCGGCAATGGTGACGATGTAACGGAGCCTGCCTATGAGGTATACGGTCCCCCTGAAATGTTCGACGGTTATGAGGATGGACCAAGCGTGGTGGTGTACGGACCGCCCGAGTGGTTTGAAGGGGAAGTGGTTGAGCCTCAGCCGGTGGTGTACGGGCCGCCTGAGTATTTCGAAGACGGAAAGAAGGAACCTTAACCGGTTACATGATCTGCACAGTGACTATAAGGATTAGACGGAGCTATTTATGAACCTGGAAGAATTTGAGAAATTTGCAGCAGAAGATCCGTCTCTTATAACGCTCAAGAAACAGGTACTGGACAGAAGGTCTGAGGTCAGGGAGTCTCTCTATGAGAAGCCCGACCTCAGGCATCTTTTTTTTGAACTGACTCTTAAGTGTAATGAGAGGTGCTTTCACTGCGGTTCGGGATGTGAACCGGGACAGATCACAGGTCTGTCTCTCGAGAAATATGCCCGGATACTTGATGAGGTGGATAAGAACTTCGATAAGAGGAGGATACAGATCTGCATTACCGGCGGTGAGCCGATGATACGCAGTGATTTCTTCGATATTGTGAACATGATAAATGATAAGGGATTTGCCTGGGGGATGACATCCAATGCGACTCTTATCACTAAGGAGGCTGCACACAAGCTGCGTCTTGCCGGCATGAAGACCATATCCGTGAGCATCGACGGACTTGAGGAGACTCACGATGCCCAGAGAGGCTTAAAGGGCGGCTATGCAATGGCAATGAGAGGAATACAGAATCTCATCGATGAAGGCGGATTCCATCATATTCAGATAACCACGGTTATAAACCACAAGAATATTACCGAGCTGGATGAACTGTTTGAAATAGTGAAGGGGATCGATGTGGGGTCCTGGCGCGTTATAGGCATCGAACCCATAGGAAGAGCTCTGGACTTTCCGGAAATGCTTCTTACTCCTGATGACCAGAGGAAGCTATTTTCATTTATCATTGAAAAAAGAAGAGAAGGATATCCTGTCGAGTACGGATGCAGCCATTTCCTTGGGACAGATATAGAGGGAAATGTAAGGAAGAGAATGTTCCTCTGCAATGCGGGTGTTTTCACTGCCAGCATAAGGTCTGACGGAAGTATAACCGGATGCCTTGATATCATGCCAAATGCGGAGACCATATTCGGCAATGTGAATGAGGATTCATTTACGGAGGTGTGGAACAACAGGTTCGAGACCTTCAGAAAGCATCTGTCGGAGAGAAACAAGGACTGCATGGAGTGCAAATACGAGAAATGGTGCGCCGGCGGAGCACATCACAGCTTTGACTATGTTAATAACAGGCCTTTGATATGCTTTAAGGATGTTCTGTTTTCGTGATCGTTCAATATATCATATGATGAAAATCCGGTTAATTTAGCTAAATTTAACCGGATTTTTATATGTTTTTTATTGTTTAAAGCGATAAAGTGTTGATATAATTACTACATATGCAGATCATAGAACGTATAAATTATTTTGACATATGCAGCATTTGTATGCTTCTTGCGATACTTGTTTCGATGCTTCTCCGCAAGATGCATCGTGGCAGGCTTAACAGGGCGTTTATACAACTGGGGGGAGTGCTTATCCTCAGCTGTATTTTTGATATTCTGAGAGCACTTCCATACACCGGCACCGTGTTTGAAGAGTCTGTAGTCCTTCAGTTTGTGATGGGGTATATTTTTATTTTCCTCAGAGCGATACAGATGCCTCTTCTGATCAGGATCTATGCACTGATGAGCGGAAGCTGGAGCAGGATAAAATCAGATCCCAGGCTTGCCATTCTGTTTTTCGGACCGCTTCTTGCTTATCTGGGATTCTGCTATTCCAATTTCTTTACACAGAGGATATTCTACTACACCCTTTCGCCTGATGGAGTGGTATACGTACGCGGTGATCTGATGACCGTGTATGATTACTTTGGGTTCTACTTCCTCATATTCAGCCTTGTACAGCTTTTTGTGATAAGAAAGAGACTGAGTGTTGAGAAGTTCCTTGCAATGC
>CACWJQ010000056.1 GCA_902761225.1 uncultured Lachnospiraceae bacterium
ATCTGGGCGCAGCATATGGAAAAGTCGGAGATGATTCGAAAGCTGCAAGTATTTTAGAGATGGTATATGAAAAGCTGAAGCTGGTATGTGGAGAAGATCATCCGGATACACTGGTGACTCTGAGCAATCTTGCGGTAACTTATGGCTCACTCGGAAATGCACAAAAGGAACTGGAACTGGAACAGGAACTGTACGAAAAGCACACCAGGATACTTGGAGAGGAACATCCAGACACCCTGAACACATTGAGTAATCTGGCGGTGACATACGGAGAACTTGGTGATCATAAAAAAGACGCCGAGCTGACAGAAAAGCTTTATGAATGCAGAAAAAAAGTGTTGGGAGAGAACCATCCTGATACTCTTCTGACGATGAATAATCTTGCAGTCACATACGGGGATCTGGGTGATTTTCACAAGGCATCCGTGATGCTCGAGAAGGTTTACGAGATCAGAAAAAACAAGCTTGGTCCGGAAAACCCGGACACTCTGGTTACACTTGGAAATCTGGCCTATGCGTACGGCAAGACAGGAGACATGCGTAAAGAAGCAGAACTAGAGCAGGTGGTATATGAGGCCCGGAAACGCACTTTGGGAGATGAACACCCTGATACAAAGCGTGCTTTAAAAAATCTTGCATACACTTATGAGGAACTTGGGGATTTTGAAAAAGCTGTGGAATTACGAAAAAACTGTAGATGATCTTTAGGATATCAGGCAGCCCGGAGAAATCCGGGCTGTTTTTGGTATATCCGCAGTATAATTGACTATTTTTCGGGTCTGATTTATATTTATACGGTATATTTTCATGGAATCGGGGAACAGCCGGTTAATGGCTGTTATGGTGGAATCAATGAGTGATCTCAGAGAGAATTTTAAGAATAAGAAAAGGATAGTGGTCAAGATCGGATCATCATCCATTAATCATCCGGAAAGCGGCGGAATGGATTTTACAAGGATCGAGCTTCTTGTAAGACAGCTCAGTGATATCCATAATTCCGGCAAGGATGTGGTGCTGGTGTCTTCAGGTGCCATCGCAGCCGGCAAGTATGCCATAGGTTATGGAAGAGACAGATCAATCTCCCATGAGCTTACACTTCCTCAAAAACAGGCATGCGCTGCTATTGGTCAGGGAAGGCTCATGAACGTATATGAGAAGTTCTTTACAGAATATAACCAGCTTCCCGCACAGGTCCTTATGACCAAGGATACTGTTCTTAATGACACCAACAGGATGAACGCTACCAATACTTTTAAGGCGCTTCTTGATATGGGTGTTATCCCCATTGTTAATGAAAATGACACGATTGCTACCCATGAGATTGAGATAGGTGACAATGACACACTCTCAGCAATGGTCGCATCGATGGTGGACGCAGATCTTCTGATACTGTTATCGGATATAGATGGTCTTTACACTGACGATCCCAATAAGAATCCCGATGCTGAGTTTATTGCCGAGGTTTCGGAGATAACGGACGAGTATCTTGAAATGGGCAAGGGCAGTACCGGTACCGGAATGGGAACCGGCGGTATGAGTACCAAGCTCAACGCAGCATCCATCGCCACTTATTCAGGTGCCGATATGGTCATCTGCTCAAGCAAAGATCTTACCATACTGAACAGGATCATTGCGGGAGAAAATGTGGGAACCGCATTCAGATCCAATAAAAAGGATGATTTCAATCTTCCCGAATTCGTATCACGGATACTCAAGTAAGAACTGCAGACCCCGGTTGAATGCCGGACTGATGCAATGTGATCCTGGGAATGATGTGAGGTATATATGGCTGAAAAGAAATTGCCTGAAATTACAAAAAAGCAGATAAGGACAGAAACTCTTGCAAAGAGAGATGCGCTTACCGAGGGAGAAAAAAGAGCTGCGGCCGATGTTGTCAGGGAAAGACTCATTACCGATCCGTTCTTTGTAAAAGCAAAGAGGGTACTTGGGTTTATGCCCTTTGGGAGTGAGATAGATATCAAACCCATTCTTCAGATCGCTCTTGATGAGGGAAAGCAGGTATTCGTACCAAGGATCACAACAAACGGCTTCCATAAGGAAATGGAATTCAGGAAGATTGATGATGTGGATCCCGTACATTTTTCATTCAGTAAGTACAAGATACTCGAACCACCTGCAGAGAATGAACTCTATGAATACAATGAGGCGGAGGCGATGATGCTTCCCGCAAGGGATCTGATGATCATGCCCGGTGTGGCTTTTGATATGTACGGAAAAAGAGTGGGCTACGGCGGGGGATTCTATGATATGTTCCTCGAGGATAAGCTTACCCTGAGGATACATTCCATTGCCGTATGCTTCGACTGCCAGATGCTGGATACAGAGATCCCCGAAGATGAGGGAGATGCAAGACCCTTCAAGATCTATCATGCATGATATCTGCCCCGTGCAGAAAAATGAAGATCCGTGACTGACTCCGTAACAGGCGGATCATGTATATAACAGAGGTAAGGATATGACAGAACTTATCACATTATGTGAAAATGCCGTAAGGGCAAAATATGCAGCCGCTTTGATAAGTACCGATAAGAAGAATGAGGTTCTGAAAAAGTGCGCGCAGGCGCTTGTCCAAAACGGTGCCTATATACTTGCTGCCAATGATAAGGATCTTGAGACTGCCGTCAAAAACGGAATGAGCGAGTCCAAGCAGGACAGGCTCAGGCTTACCGAAGCACGTATTGAGGGTGTTGCAGAGGGACTCAGGCAGGTGAGTGAACTTCCCAATCCCATAGGTGAGGTTATGGATGAGTTCGACCGTCCGAACGGCCTCCATATAAGCAAAGTAAGAGTACCCATGGGTGTTATCGGGATCATTTATGAATCCAGACCCAATGTTACCGCCGATGCATTCTCGCTTACCTTCAAGGCCGGAAGTGCATGCATACTCAAGGGCGGAAGCGATGCCATTGAGACCAATAAGGCTATAGTAAAGGTTCTGAGGGATGTTCTTGAAAGTGCAGGACTTGATCCCGATATCCTTCAGCTTATTGAAAATACCGACAGGGCAGTGACCACTGAGTTCATGAAGATGAAGCAGTATGTGGACGTGCTCATACCCCGCGGCGGTGCAGGACTCATCCGTGCAGTTGTTGAGAACTCGCTGATCCCTGTGATCGAGACCGGAACAGGCAACTGCCATGTATATGTGGATAAGGATGCCGATCTTGATATGGCTGTTAATATTGTTTTTAATGCCAAGACCCAGCGCATCTCCGTTTGCAATTCAATGGAAAGCCTGGTGGTCCACAGAGATATCAAGGATGAATTCCTTCCAAAGCTTTATAAGAAGCTTTCGGAAAAGAATGTGGAATTCAGATGTGATGCCGATTCCCTCGCTGTTCTCGGAGATAATGCAAAGGCAGCCACTGAAGAGGATTTCGGAACGGAGTATCTTGATTATATTCTGTCCGTCAAAACAGTGGACAGTGTTGAAGAAGCCATCGATCATATCAATAAATACAGCACACATCATTCGGAGAGCATCGTCACATCCAATGATGAAACCGCAGAGAAATTCCTTGAAAGAGTTGATGCGGCATGTGTCTATAAGAATGTCTCAACCAGATTTACCGACGGATTCGAGTTCGGATTTGGAGCTGAGATCGGTATCTCAACCCAGAAGCTTCATGCAAGAGGTCCCATGGGACTTAAGGAGATCACATCCTATAAGTACAGGATAACCGGTAACGGACAGGTCAGAGGATAACCTGATTAAGGAGTTGATAAAAAATGGAGAAGATCAGAACAAGATATGCACCTTCACCCACGGGCAAGATGCATGTAGGTAACTTAAGAACAGCGCTTTATGAGTTCCTTGTCGCAAAGCACGAGGGCGGTGACTTCATGCTCAGGATCGAGGATACCGACCAGGAGAGATTTGTCGAAGGCGCTATCGATATCATTAACCGTACTCTTGAAAAGACAGGTCTGTATCACGATGAGGGTCCCGATAAGGACGGCGGTGTTGGTCCCTATGTACAGTCAGAGAGAGTTAAGACCGGCATATACATGAAATATGCCAAGGAACTTATAGAGAAGGGTGAGGCATATTACTGTTTCTGCGACAAGGAGAGACTTGATTCCCTTAAGACTGCAGTTTCAGAGGATGGCAAGACCATAACCGTATATGATAAGCACTGCCTCGGACTTTCCAAAGAGGAGGTTGAGAAGAATCTGGCAGAGGGCAAGCCCTATGTCATCAGACAGAATATTCCCAATGAGGGAACCACAACCTTCAGGGATGAACTTTACGGAGATATCACCGTTGATAATTCCGAGCTTGATGACATGATACTCATTAAGTCAGACGGATATCCTACCTACAACTTCGCTAATGTAGTTGATGATCATACAATGAACATCACCCACGTTGTAAGAGGCAATGAGTATATCTCTTCATCACCCAAGTATCAGAGACTCTATGATGCTTTCGGATGGAAGAGCCCTGTATATATCCATCTTCCCCTGATCACTGACGAGAATCATAAGAAGCTTTCAAAGAGAAGCGGACATTCTTCATTCGAGGATCTTATAGATCAGGGATTCATCTCAGAGGCTATAGTTAACTATATCGCGCTTCTTGGATGGTCACCTGAGGATAACAGAGAGATATTCTCACTTGATGAACTTATCAAAGAGTTCGATTATCACAGGATAAGCAAATCCCCTGCGGTATTTGACATACAGAAGCTCAGATGGATGAACGGTGAATATCTCAAGGCCATGGATGATGATAAATTCTTCGAGATGGCTAAACCCTATCTTGAAGAGGCCCTTCCTGCGGGAATGGATCTTAAGAAGGTCGCATCCAAGGTAAAGACCAGGATCGAAGTGTTCCCCGATATCGCTGAACAGGTTGATTTCCTCACAGCTGTACCTGAATACTCCAATGAGCTCTATGCCAACAAGAAGAACAAGATCGATGCTGCAGGCTCTCTTGCAGTGCTTACGGATGTTCTTCCCATACTTGAAGCACAGGATGATTATTCCAATGATGCTCTTTATGCGAAGCTCCTTGAATATGCGGAGAGCAAGGGCTTTAAGAACGGATATGTAATGTGGCCTGTCAGGATCGCTCTTTCCGGTAAGGTGATGACTCCTGCCGGAGCTACGGAGATCCTTGAACTGCTCGGTAAGGAAGAGTCTGTTAAGAGGATTAAGGCTGCAATCGAAAAGCTCAGCTGATAATAAGACTATATGATGACCGTATAATGAGGATGCCGGGTTGACCAAACCGGCATCCTTTTTGTGTAAGGTATGGAAAACAAGTGTGATCAAGAGTAAAATATATCTGTTTAAATGAAATGATACAGGAGTATTGGCAATGATCAAAATAACAGGCAAATATGTAAGCAGATCCATATCCCTTCTGATGGTGGTCTGTATGATGATAATGATACTGTCACCTGCACTCAGGGCCGGGAGTGTCAGAGCAGAAGGTACACCTTCCGCATCAAATGTATCGACCAATCTGTGGGGATCCGGAGGACAGATCTCTTTTGACCTGTCAGGGTGCAACGGTTTCCTTACCATAACCGTAGTCGTGGAATTTAACGCTGATGTTAACAGTCCCTCGGGCTGGGGATTCGATTCCTATACCGCAAACGGAAAACAGGTCACGGCAACTGTACGTGCCGATGGGGCGAATTCATGGGGCTTTAACTCCAATGTCGGAATTCAGGTAAGCGGATCCGGACTATCTTCAGCAAAGCTTGTGAGCGTTGAAGGCTCCGGAACATTCAGCGCTCCTGTCATCAACAATAATAACCAGAATGATCAGCAGAACAACCAGAATAACGATCAGAATTCCGAGGCAAGACCCGATTTTGCATCACCTGCAGTAACAACATACGGAACAGCGGGAGATGACTGGCTGACTACCGACGGGGCCAGGATCGTTGACATGAACGGCAATGAAGTATGGCTTACGGGCTGCAACTGGTTCGGATATAACACCGGCACCAATCTTTTTGACGGTCTCTGGAATGCAGAACTGGAAAGCTCCATAAAGGCCATCGCAGATCACGGCTTCAATCTTCTTCGTGTTCCCATGTCTGCAGAGCTCCTTCTTGAGTGGAAAAAGGGCAATTACCCTACAGCCAATTACAATCACGCATATAACAGTAATCTTAATTCTCTCAATTCACTTGAGATATTCGATTATGTACTCACTCTCTGTGAACAGAACGGCATCAAGGTCATGGTTGATATCCACTCAGCCAACACGGATGCATCAGGACACAACCATCCCGTATGGTATACCGACAGGATTTCAGAGGATCAGTACATAGAGGCACTTAAGTGGCTTGCGGAGCGTTATAAGAATTATGACACCATTGTCGCTTATGACCTCAAGAATGAGCCTCACGGAAAAGCAAGTGAGCAGACCCATGCAATATGGAATGATTCAAATGATAAGAATAACTGGAAGAGAGTTGCTGAGAAAGCCGGTAATGCCATACTCGACATCAATCCCCATGCCCTTATAGTGATCGAAGGAATTCAGATCTATCCCATCAATCCTCAGAGCAATAACTTCACATCAACCAATGATGCGGATTATTACAATACCTGGTGGGGCGGTAACCTCATGGCTGTCAGGGATTATCCCATTGATTTCGGAAGTGCTTCGAGAAACAGCCAGATAGTTTATTCACCTCATGATTACGGCCCGCTTGTATATGAACAGCCCTGGTTCTCCGGCGGATTTACTTATGATTCGCTCTATAAAGATGCGTGGCATCCTTACTGGCTCTACATCGAGGAGGAGAATATCGCTCCCATCCTGATAGGTGAATGGGGCGGCTTCATGCAGGGTGACAACCTGAAGTGGATGGAGTATATAAGGGACCTTATCGGAAAAGAAAATCTTCATCACACATTCTGGTGCTTCAATGCCAATTCCGGAGATACAGGCGGTCTTGTAAAGGATGATTTCAAGACATGGGATGAGGAAAAGTATGCACTTGTTAAGCCTGTTCTCTGGCAGAACAGCGCCGGAAAGTTTATAAGTCTCGATCATGAAGTTGCACTCGGTGCTAACGGTATCAGTCTCGGAGATCATGCCGGAAATGCGCCGACTCCCGTAACCAATCCGGATACTGCGGATACGACAGCAACACCTGAGGAAGATCAGAATACAGCGGGTAATGAAACTTTGGTGGAAGGTGCCTTGGCCGAAGCAGATGGAGATCAGAACACTGCACCTGACCAGAATGCCGAAGCTGCTCAGCCCACACCGGATGCTGCAGCTCCTGCACTGGAAACCGTGAATATTGAACCTCATTCAGGTGAGGAGAAGAGTAATCCCATAGTCCTGATAGTACTTCTTGTGATCGCCGCAGCACTATTGGGAGGTGCCATCATTATCACGATGAACAACAGGGATAAAGTAAAGAAAGCCGGTCAGGACAGCGCAGGAGATCCTGATACAGAAAAAACAGATACGGAACATGAATAAGGAGGATGATATATGCCTTTTATCAATTCAAAAGTAAGTGTAAAGATCACACCGGAGCAGGAGACAGAGCTTAAAACAAGGCTTGGAAAGGCAATTTCCATTGTACCCGGAAAGAGTGAAAGCTGGCTTATGACAGGCTTTGAAGACGGGTATCATCTGTATTTCAGGGGCGATAACTCTCAGCCTGCAGCCTTTATCGAGGTGAGCGTATATGGAGGCCCTGACAGCGGTGCCTTTGATAAGCTTACAGCTGAGATCACGAAAATATTCGGTGATGTGCTTGGAATTGCGGCAGATCATATATATGTTAAGTATGAGACCACTACAGAATGGGGATGGAATGGCAATAATTTCTGACCGGTCAGAATAACGGACCAAACGTTGGCTGCCAGAATAACGGAGATCCGGATCATCCTCAGAATGGAGATCCGGATGCAGGATCACAACAGGACGCTGCTCAGCCTGAAAATACTCCGGTGCAAAATGAAAACCCGTACCGGGGACCTGGTAACGGGTTAAAGAGATAGAGCAGCTTAGGAGCGAAGGTATTCTGCTATAGCCATTGCGGCTTTTCTGCCGGCATTCATGGCACTGATGACTGTCTTTGGTCCTGTCATCGTATCGCCTCCGGCAAAAATACCGGTTATGGAAGTTGCACCCGTCTCCGGATCTGCAACGATGTATTTATTCTCTGAAAGCTCCATGCCTGACAGGCATTCATTATCGCTGCTGCTTCCTATGGCTTCGATGATAAGATCAGCCTCCAGGACGAATTCGCTTCCCTTAACCGGGACGGGTTTCCTTCTGCCTGATGCGTCCGGAACCGAAAGCTCCATGCGGATACATTTTAATCCGCTCACTTTTCCGTCTGTGCTCAAGGCCTCAACAGGACCGGTAAGGTACATGACCTCCACGCCTTCTTCGATTGCTTCTTTCAGTTCACCTGGGTCAGCGGGCATCTCTTCGGGAGAGCGTCTGTAGACTACAGTGACTTTTTCCGCGCCCCGGATACGAACAGCACATCTGCATACATCCATTGCGACATTGCCTCCGCCGACTATAATGATCTTTTTAGCGGAAGGCAGTGTTTTTTCAATATTGGCTTTTTCAAGAAATGACGCTGCCGTCAGTATTCCTTCTGCTTCCTGCCCGGGTATCCCGAGGCTCACAGGCTTTCCGGCACCGTTTCCGATAAAGACAGCGGAGAATCCATACTTTCCTGTAAGTTCATCAAGAGAAAAGTCTTCTCCGAGTTCCTTTCCGGTTTCGATCTCAATACCTTTTTCATTCAGATCATCGATCTTTTTTTC
Organism: uncultured Lachnospiraceae bacterium; assembly: GCA_902761225.1. GTDB lineage: Bacteria > Bacillota > Clostridia > Lachnospirales > Lachnospiraceae > AC2028. The sequence goes on from CACWJQ010000056.1 coordinate 8,791, forward strand.
CACGATCTCCTTTGGAAGGCGGAATTCCGGAATCCCGTAGGTCAGGACTCCGCCGGGGATATTTTTCTTTTCGAATATTGTCACTCTGAATCCCTGATCTGCCAGAGCCTCAGCACAGGCAAGACCTGAAGGACCCGCTCCGATGACAGCAACCTTTTTGCTGCCGGGTGCAGTACAGGTCTCAACTTTTGGCGTGTTGTTAATTCTGTGCAGATCTGCGACAAAGCGCTCGAGAGCACCGATCGCAACAGGCTGTCCTCCGTTTTTGGCGCGGACACATTTTCCTTCACACTGCTTATATCTGGGGCAGACTCTGGAACATATTGCGGGCATTGAGGTTGTCTCTGACAAAACAGAATATGCACCCTCAAAATCGCATTCAGTTATCTTTGCAATGAACTCCGGGATATTGTTATGTACGGGGCATCCTTCCGTCATGCAGGGATGCTTTCTGCATCTGAGGCATCGCATGGCTTCACGTATGGCCTGTTCCTCTGAAAATCCGAGAGCCACTTCGTCGAAATTATTGTTTCTGACCGCCGCATCCTGCACCGGCATATCTGTCTGTTTTTTGCTTATATTGATCATGTGAATGAGCTCCTTCTGAGCAATGCATCATATCTTTCCATGGCTGTTTCTTCAGATCTTGCGAAAAGGTTCTCGGCTTCCTCCGGGAATTTCAGCTTGAGCGAATTGTAGCGGACCTCGCCCATGAGGAAGTCACGGAAGCTTTCGTCAGGTTTTCCGCTGTCAAGTGAAAGGGGGTTAAGTCCCTTTTCTGCGAGGTCCGGATTGTAGCGAAGCAGATTCCAGTAGCCTGATCTTACGGCGTTTCTCATCTCCAGCATGGCTTTGTTCATTCCTGCCTTGACACCGTGGTTGATACAGGGCGCATAGGCTATGATGAGAGAGGGACCGTTATAACTCTCAGCTTCCTTCAGTGCAAGAAGCGTCTGTGCGGGATTGGCTCCCATGGCAATCTGTGCAACGTAGACGTATCCGTATGCCATGGCGATCTGTGCCAGATCCTTCTTCTTGACTTTCTTACCGGAGGCTGCAAATTTGGCGACGGCACCGAGGGGAGTTGCTTTTGAGGACTGTCCGCCTGTGTTGGAATAAACCTCAGTGTCGAATACCAGAACGTTGACATTCTCCCCGGAAGCAAGTACATGGTCAAGTCCGCCGTATCCGATATCATATGCCCAGCCGTCACCTCCGAATATCCACATTGAAGGCTTGGTAAGAAGATCTGAATTTTCGACTACATACCCTGCATCAGCATCGGTTTTTGACAGCTCCTTGCACTTTGCAAGCAGTGCTTCCCCGGTGTTTTTCGAGCCTTCCGCATCATCCATGCTTTCAAGCCAGTCCGATGCTGCTGCGCCGATACTGTCTTTCAGACGATCTGCTGCAGAGGCCAGTTCCTTTCTGCGTGCCTTTATGGCAGTTGCCATTCCGTAACCGAATTCCGCATTATCCTCAAACAGTGAATTGGCCCATGCGGGACCCTTTCCCTCTTTGTTGACTGTGTATGGAGTGGAGGGTGCAGAGCATCCCCAGATCATGGAACATCCTGTGGCATTTGCAACGAACATCCTCTCGCCGAACAGCTGTGTCACGAGCTTGGCATATGGAGATTCACCGCATCCGGGACATGCGCCGGAGAACTCAAGGAGAGGCTGTCTGAACTGACTTCCCTTCACTGAGTCTGAAGAGAAGGGTATCCTGCGGTCCTCGTTGTGAACTGTTGCAAAGAGCCTGTCATATTTTGCCTGCTGCTCCTCCATGAATCCCGTGTCCGCAGCGGCCATATCCAGAGCCTTCTTTCGCGCAGGACAGACACTTGCGCAGGAACCGCATCCCGTACAGTCCTTGGCGGAAAATCCCATGACGAAATACATATCCTTCATGCCCTTCATAGGCTGTGCTTCCGGATAGTCCTTAGCCTCCTGCGCAGTAAGTACGAAGGGTCTTATTGCAGCATGAGGGCATACAAGAGAGCACATATTGCACTGCATGCAGTTTCCGGGGCACCAGTGAGGAAGGTCTGCTGCGATGCCGCGCTTTTCATAGGCAGCCGTTCCTGATGGAAGAGATCCGTTTGCTGTCTCCAGGAATACGGACACCGGACAGTTATCGCCTGCAAGGCGGTTTGTCGGTACCAGGATGTCATTCAGATAATTGGTGTGGAATTCATCACGTCCGATAAGTTTTTCAGGAGAGGGATCTTCCGGAGCGTTTTTCCATTTTTCCGGCACATTCACTTTGTGTACACTTGCTACGCCGCTGTCTATGGCAGCACAGTTCATATCAACAATGTTCTGACCTTTTTTGGAATATGTCTTTACTACCGCATCCTTCATGTAGGATACGGCATCGTTTATGTCAATGATCCCGGCGATTCTGAAGTATGCTGCCTGAAGTACGGAATTGGTCCTTCTTGCGCCGAGCCCCACCTTTTTTGCTATATCCACGGCATCACATGTGTAGAAGCTTATATTGTTATCAGCTATATAGCGTTTTACACTTGCCGGAAGATGCTCTTCAAGCTCATCATCGTTCCAGGTGCAGTTTAAGAGAAATGATCCGCCCGGTTTGACATCCTGAACCATCTCGTATTTTGTAAGATAAGAGCTGTTGTGGCATGCAACGAAATCAGCCTGTTTTACATAGTAGGATGATTTTATCGGCTTATCTCCAAAGCGCAGGTGGGAGATGGTTACGCCTCCGGATTTTTTGGAGTCGTACTGGAAATATGCCTGGACGTATTTATCTGTGTGATCTCCGATTATCTTGACGGAGTTTTTGTTGGCACCGACTGTGCCGTCAGCACCGAGTCCCCAGAATTTGCATGCCTTTGTTCCCTCGGGTGCAACATCAGGATTTGAGGTGACAGGAAGTGAGAGATGAGTCACAT
>CACWJQ010000057.1 GCA_902761225.1 uncultured Lachnospiraceae bacterium
GATGACGGGTACGCCGGTTTCCGGTACGGACTAAAGCTGCGGGAGCGAAAAGCATACATATATGCAGGATATTCATTCCATTATTCACAGGTTTTTGGGAGAGATAATGAGCGTCTCATCAAATGAAAAGCTTGATGAGATCACTTCACGTTACCGCGCGGAACTTGGAGATACAGGTGACCTGTGGGATGATCTGTGGGAGGACATTGTAACTCTCGGTAAGGAGCTTATCTACCTTAAGACCGGAAGCGATGATGAGACGGGCCGCGGACTTATGGCTACCCTCAATGAGCAGGAGATCACCGAACTTAAGGAAGCCGACCATATCATAGATGAGAATCTGTTCTCTTATCATTATCAGCCGATAGTAAGCGTTGCGACCGGCGAGATCTTTTCTTATGAAGCTCTGATGCGACCTCAGAGCGATCTTTTGAGGAGCCCCCTTCAGGTTATAAAATACGCCGAATTAAGACACAGGCTCAATGATATTGAAAAGGCCACATTTCTTAATGTCCTCGGAGTGCTGGATGCTGATCCGTCTGTTTTCCATGGAAAGAGAGTGTTCATAAACAGCATTCCCAAGACCATGCTTGAACCCGATGACAGGAAGAGGGTTGAGGATCTTCTGACAAAATACAACAGGACAGCTGTGGTTGAGCTTACTGAGAAGGCGGAGCTCACGGATGAGGAGTTCCTGGATCTGAAGACCCGCATTGATCTTATCAATATTCAGACTGCTATCGACGACTACGGTTCAGGCTATTCCAATGTACAGAATCTGCTGCGCTATATGCCTGATTATGTGAAAATAGACAGGTCACTCCTTAGCGGAATGCAGGATGATCCCAAGAAGAAGCATTTTGTACGTGAGATCATCGATTTCTGCCACAGCAACGGAATCCTCGCACTGGCAGAGGGCGTTGAGACAAGCGAGGAATTGAGAGCCGTTATCCTGCTCGGCGCCGATCTGATACAGGGATACTATACTGCACGTCCCGCAGCGGAGGCCATAGAGGATATCCCTTACGAGATAAGGCAGGAGATCAAGAGCTTCCTGCATGAACGTCAGGAAGGCATGGCATCTCAGGTATATGATGCTGACAGCGGTGAACATATAGATCTGGAACGTCTGGTAAAGAACGGCACATCCTGCATTCTTATAGGCGGGGATGGCATCTACTCCATAAGCGGCAACCCCAGACTCGAAGCAGAGGTGCTGATAGAGATCGCTGACGGAGTCAGAGCGGAGTTGGAGATTGAAAATGTCAGACTCTACAACAGGAAAAAGCAGCCCTGCATAGAGATCGGCAAGGGAAGTGATGTCAATCTTTTCCTCAAGGGCGATAACCGCATGAATATGGGAGGAATAAGAGTTCCCGAAGGATCCGTATTTACTCTTTCCGGTGACGGTGATCTCAAGATAACCCTTGACGGAGATGAATATTTCGGAATCGGAAACGGTGTTAACGCATATCACGGAAATCTTATCTTCAATCATGAGGGCAACCTCACAATTATCACCAGCGGAACCATAGGCGTATGCCTCGGATCCGGCTATGGCGGTGAGATGAGCATCAGGAGCGGTCAGTATTCCCTTGAGACAAACGGTGACAGGGCCCTTGGTATAGGGGTTCTCTACAACGACTGCAATCTCAATATATATAATGCGGATATCAGTATAGAGCTTAACACCATCAAGGGTGTTGCAATTGGCTCCAACAGTGCGAATGACAAGATCGATATCTCAAACACTTCCGTCAAACTGTATATGAGCGGAAAGGAAGCTGTTGGTATCGGTACCGTTACCGGAGCGCGCTCCGATGTCTATGTTCATGACGCAAGTGTCATAATGAACACTCATAACGACAGATGCTCTGGATGCGGTGCCATGGAGGGTTCGTCCATATTAAAGATAGAAAGAGCTTCCCTCAGAGTCTATGCGAAGGGCGAGAGCGTACTGCCGTTCGGAGGATTTACCGGGGAGACAGACCTTGCATTTGTGGACTCGGATACCACAGTCAAGATAATGACGGATGTAAAACTCAGAGATTATCTGGATCCCGACAGGATCGATATCATACACGGAAGAGCAAGGATCGTGCTGAACGGATTCGAGTATGACCTCAAAAACTGAAGACCACACCAAAGAGACGGCTCCGCCGTCTCTTTTTTGCATTTTTCTCCCCGCGATAATTGCGAAGCAATTTTCACCTAACATAAAAAGCATTTACTTCTTTTTAATCTTTACAGTAGCGCTTTAAAGTGCTAAACTCTTTATTGGTTTAACGCTTTAAAGCGTAAATTTGTTTATTCGGAGGATTGGATATGATCACGAAAATCTTGATGCTTGTTATCTTTTTCGGCGTGATGATCGGAGTGGGCTTCTACTGCCGTAAGAATGCCACCGATGTTAACGGCTTCGTACTCGGAGGCAGAAGTGTAGGCCCCTGGCTTACCGCTTTTGCATACGGAACAAGTTATTTTTCTGCCGTTATTTTCGTAGGATATGCGGGACAGTTCGGTTGGAAATACGGTATATCATCCACCTGGATCGGTATCGGAAACGCTCTTCTCGGTTCCATGCTCGCATGGAGGGTTCTCGGAAGACGTACCAGGATCATGTCTCAGCATCTTAACTCCGCTACCATGCCGGAATTCTTCGGTCAGCGTTTTGATTCCAAGGGACTTAAGCTTTTCGCATCGCTTATAGTGTTCATATTCATGATCCCTTACACCGCTTCTCTTTATAACGGACTTTCAAGACTTTTCGGAATGGCATTCAATATCGATTACGTATACTGCATCATCCTTATGGCAGTCCTCACCGGTATATATGTTATCGCCGGCGGATATATGGCAACTGCGATCAATGACTTCATACAGGGCATTATAATGCTCTTCGGTATCGTGGCTGTCATCCTTGCAGTTCTCAATTCAAAGGGCGGATTCCTTGAGGCTCTCAACAAGCTGGCACAGGTTTCTGACGAGACTGTCAGCTCCACGCCCGGTGTGTTCAATTCCTTCTTCGGACCAGACCCCATCAATCTCATCGGAGTAGTTATCCTTACTTCCCTCGGAACATGGGGACTTCCTCAGATGGTCCAGAAGTTCTATGCCATCAAGTCTGAAAAATCCATCACCAAGGGTACCATCATCTCCACACTTTTCGCAGGAGTTGTTGCAGGCGGCTGCTATTTCCTGGGAGGCTTCGGAAGACTTTTCAGCGATCAGGTTGATGTTAAGACTGAAGGCTTTGACGCCATCATCCCCGCAATGCTTTCCAATTTAAGTCCCATGCTCATCGGACTTGTTGTCATCCTTGTTCTCTCAGCTTCCATGTCCACTCTTTCTTCCCTTGTAATGACATCAAGCTCAACCCTTACCATAGATTTCATTAAGGGCACCATAGTCAAGGATATGAAGGATAAGAAGCAGGTTCTCTGTATCAGGGCTCTCATCGTTGTGTTCATTGCGATCTCCGTGGTACTTGCGATCATTCAGTACAAGTCCAGCGTAACCTTCATCGCACAGCTCATGGGCGTTTCGTGGGGAGCAATGGCAGGAGCATTCCTCGCACCCTTCCTCTATGGTCTGTACTGGAAGGGAACAACCAAGGCGGGCTGCCTTGTAAGCTTTATCTTCGGAGCAGGCTTCATGACCTACAACATGCTCTTCAGAAGCACACTTCCCGCACTTCTCCAGTCCCCCATCAATGCAGGTGCATTCGTAATGCTCGCGGGCCTTGTCATCGTTCCCGTTGTTTCACTCATTACCAAAAAGCCTGATAAGGCTGAGGTAGATAGGATCTTCAGCTGCTATGACAAGAAGAATGAGGTTCCCGTAACCCAGTCGCTCAGCGATTAAAGGGATGTGCTTTATCATATCGATCATATTCTGCAGCGTATCACAATAAAATATTGATCTTGGAGTGAGTAACACAGTCAATACCGTCCGGACAGGAGTTTTTATCCTGTCCGGATTTTTGGTATAATCATATCCGGTCTGTTGTGATCGCGGCAGATGGTATGGACAATATTACGTGAACAAAAAGGTTTTATATAAATGTACCGATCAAAAACGCAGGGCGTCGGATCTTCCCTGCTGAAAAAACATAAAGGCAGGATCATCTTCTATGGGATACTTTTGGCAATCCTTATAGCATCGGCCTGGTCCTGGGTTCCTGTTACGGAGAGGTTCTCCCTTGATCTGATACCGGGAGATCATGTGCCGGTGAGGATCGTTCTGATAACCGATCTGCATTCCTGCTATTACGGGAAGGAGATGGCGTCCCTTATAAGGCGTGTCGATAAGGAAGAGCCGGATATCATACTCCTTGGTGGGGATATATTCGACGATAAGCTTCCGGATGATAATGCGAAGTTTTTTGTAGAAGCTGTGTCGGAAAAGTATCCATGCTTTTATGTCACGGGTAATCATGAATACTGGAGCGAAAGAGTTCCTGAGATCAAGGAGTACCTGAAGGGTATAGGTGTCACGGTCCTTGCGGGGGATTGCAGCACTGTAGATATAGGCGATGTGATGCTTGATATATGCGGAGTTGATGATCCTACGCGTATGACGGTTCAGGGCTGGAGAGAGCAGCTTGATCAGGCATATTCCCTCACTGATGACACCCATGTCAGGATCCTGCTAAGCCACAGACCGGAGCTTACGAGTGTTTATGAAGAGTATGATTTTGACCTGGTGTGTGCGGGACATGCTCATGCGGGACAGTTCAGGATACCCTTTATCAACAGAGGATTGTATGCTCCCAATCAGGGATCCATGGCGCAGTACGTGAGCGGTATCTATGAACTGTCTAATGGAACACTGATGGAAGTCAGCAGAGGACTGGCAAGAGAAAGTACACCGGCTCCCAGATATTTTAATCATCCTGAAGTAGTAGTGCTGGATCTTTACTGAACGGATGATACGGTTGTGTATCGGAACTGAGTACCGGAACTGAGCGCCGGCCTGAGTGCTGAGCCGGGGGACTGAGTCGGATTGCTGAGCCTGAGCGTTGAACTGAAACACGCCGGGGGACTGAACCTTCGACCTGTTGCAGGATAACAGACATGGATTTGAGTGAAAGGATACAGGTATGACTCGGAAGAGAACCACCACAGTTACCGGGTATGGAAGACTGACCGGGAAGATACTGTTTTCATGTGTACTGATAGTTATGATGCTTGCGGCTCTGTCCGGATGCGGACGGGTTAAGACAGCAGATGAACTTTATAAAGAAGCTGTAAGAAGGCACGGGGAATGCGAGATAATCTCGCAGGCAGAAAATGAAGATGGTACAGTCCTTTTACTCAGGGATGATCTTCAGGGATTTGAGTACAGGATCTCCAGCGGGATGAACAGTCTGACGATCGACGGAGCCAGCTTCGGAAGCGTTGAGCATACCGGTGATACATTTGACAAAGCCTTGGAAGCATACGTTCTATCCGAATGCAGACCCGAAATTGATGAAATATGCGAGGGCTTCGGAGCAAGAGCGGACAAGAGTGACATCGGATTTTTGATCATCAGGTCAGAGGATGCGGAAAAGGGAGAAAAGGCAACTCTTGCGTGTGCGGAGGTCATTCAGACCTATAACCTTAACGGCCGGCTGGACAGATGGGAGATCGCATGTTATCACCTTGACGATAAGAACTATTACAATACGGAAAGATATGGCTCGGTTGTTCTCCCTGATATTGAGTGGGTAGACCGCGAACAGGAGGTCATAAATTATTATACGGAGATGGCGCATATCGAGACTGACGTAAATGCGCAGTTCATCCGGAAGGAAGAGGGGACATTTGCAGATACGGGTGCGGAGCTTAGAAGAGTTGAGAGCATACTCGGAACCGATTACCCCGATGAGATGTCTGACCCTGTGACGTTTTACTATTTCAGAGCTTCCGACGGTTCTGAATATTTCTTATGTGATTTCCATTACTATGACGAAGAATTCCGCCAGGCAAACTGGTATACCAATTACAGGGAAGTGGTTCCCGAAAAATAATAAGAGGAGAGAGCAATGACTAATACGGAACTCAAGGAGATCTATTTCGGAGCATATTTCTTTGAGGAGACTGAGGACGGCTATCTTAAGGCTAACCAGTATTCTCAGGCGCAGATGGACTATTTTAAGTCTGCATTCGATTTCTGGTTCGAAAGATGCGATGCCTCCACTGCCAAGACATTGGAATTTACTACAAAGGCAGAAAAAGTATCCTTTGATTATAAGTTCATATGGAAGGGATCGGAGGATTCCTTCGAGCTGGCCGTCGACGGACTGGTCACGGATATAAGGTACGTCAGGGACCTTGAGGACGAAGGAACCCTTGAGTGGAGTCTTCCCTCAGGTGAAAAGAATGTGATCATCTACCTTCCTGCGGATGCTACTGTTCTTGTGAAGAATTTTGAAGCTGACGCTCCTGTCAGAAAGGCAGTTAAGGGAGACAGGGTTCTCTGGCTGGGAGATTCCATTACCCAGGGATACGGACCCTTGAGGTCGGCAGAGACTTATGTATCTGTTGCCAACAGGCTTCTGAACTACGATATCATCAACCAGGGAATAGGCGGATATATATACGACAGCAAGTCCCTGATGAAAATGGAAGGGTATACTCCCGATAAGATCATCGTTGCCCTTGGCACCAATCAGTACGGAAGCGAGACCATGGAAGCGGTTGAGGAGTATTACAGAGTCCTGACGGATATCTATGGAAAGCAGATCCCCATTCTGTGCATCTCTCCCATCTGGAGAGGTGATAATGAGGAGGGGCTTCCCAAATTCTATGATTTCTGTGACAAGGTAAAAAAGATTGCAGGAAGCTACCCTAATGTTAAGGTTGTGGACGGTCTGTCCCTTGTGCCCCACCTGTCCGAGTACTATCTTGATAACCTTCATCCCAACTGCCTCGGGGCTGAGACATACGGAAGAAATCTGGTTGAAGCTATACGTAAGGCAGGATTTTGATCTGAAATGTGACCTGCCGGCGTCTTCTTTCGTCATATAGTACAGAGCGGTAATGGAAGTGACCGCAGGAAAGATAAGTATGAAGAAGATAAAAGTGAGGAACATGTTATGAAAAAGAAGATAATAGCTGCCCTTATGGCAGGAATGATGATAGCGGGATGCGGTACCTCGGGAACATCTGAAACCGGTTCGGCAGGCGGCTCATCAGGAAGCAGAAGATCCGGAGATACGGTTAATGTGACCGAGGATGTGGAACTCATTAATGTGTCATACAGTGAAAATGACCTCAAGGAGGAATGGATAGGATCACTTTCAGGCTCTTCAATGAATCTCTTCAGCGGAGTGCTGGAGCAGGAGGGTGAGGGACAGAACATATGCATCTCCCCCACTTCCATGATGATGGCATTCGGAATGCTTGAAAACGGTGCAGGCGGTGAGACACTTTCCCAGATTGAAAACGTTATGAACGGCGGCATTTCGGTGGAACAGATGAATCCCATCATGTATGCCATGGCCGAACATTTCGAATCCGCTGAGGATGTTAAGTGGAACGTGGCCAATTCCATCTGGTTCAGGAATGACGGAAAGTTTGAGGTGATCCCGGAATTCGCGGCAGCTGCCAAGAGCTGGTATGATGCAGATATCCTGATGGCTCAGTTTGATGAAGGAACGGTTAAGGATGTTAACAGCTGGGTTAAGAAGGAAACCCGCGGAATGATCGAAGAGATCATTCATGGATTCTCCGAACAGAACAGAATGTTTCTTGTTAATGCTGTGGCTTTTGAAGGTGAGTGGATGCATGAGTATGAGGATAGCGATATCTATGAAGACTATCAGTTCACCAATTACAACGGAACCACATCCGATGTAACAATGCTCAGAAGCACCGAGGCTTCATATATCGAACTTGGAAACGGGATCGGATTCATACGTCCTTACAAGGGCGGAGAGTATTCCTTTGTGGGAATCCTTCCTGATGAAGGAGTCTCCGTTAACGATTACATCAGTGAACTTGCAGAAAGCGGAGAGGATTTTTCCGAGGCAGTCAGAAATCCCAGGTATTATGAAGGCGATATCATTGTATCGATTCCTGAGTTTAAGAACGAGTACGACATCATTATGAATGATGTTCTTGAGAAAATGGGAATGACAGATGCGTTTTCCTCTGCAGATGCTGATTTTAACGGAGTGATGAGACCCACAGACGATGAGCTTTACCAGATCTGGATCAGTAAGGTTATTCACAAGACCTTCATCGAGGTTGACAGAGAGGGAACCCGTGCAGCAGCTGTTACCGCAATAACTCTGGATACATGCAATGCTATCGAGATAGGTAATCCCCCCATTTATATCACTCTCGACAGACCCTTCGTCTATGCGATAGTTGACAACGAGACCGGCCTTCCCGTATTCCTCGGATGTGTCAATCAGCTTTAATGAAAAATAATTGATATTCCTACCCTGTCCTGTGGTATCATATAGCATGTTGCTTGTGATGCCACAGGATTTTTCTATATGATCAGGCAGCACATAAGCATATACCGGGCCCCGCCCGGAAGATGAACTTAGATCTTGCAGAAAGACCGGATAATGATATGACAGATTCATGTAAAAAAATATTTTTCTCGGACCTTGATGGAACACTTCTTACAAGCGATAAGAGAATAAGTGAAAAGACCAAGAAGGCACTTGATGATTTTGTATCCGGGGGCAATCATTTTGCCATATGTACCGGCCGCGGGCTGGACAATGTGCTTGATGTGAGCAAAAGCCTCGGGGTGGACTATCCGGGCACATTCCTCATCTGCTATAACGGAGCGCTGATATATGACTGTGATAAGAAGGAAGTTATATTCCGCTGCGGAGTTCCACTTGAGATGATCCCGGGCATCTTCAAAATGGCGGCGGAGCACGGGATCCATGCCCATACATATACCACGGATTCTCTTGTCACCCCCGACGAAGGCGAGGAGATGCTCTTCTATAACCGTGTTATCCGAAGGCCTCTGATAGTAACTGACGATATCGTCTCGAAGCTTCCCGAGGATCCCTGCAAGGTCATTGCGATAGAGCTCCATGATCTTGAGAAGCTTGAGAGGTTCAGGCTCGCCATTATGGCAAAATACGGAGACCGTGTCACCACCTGCTATTCCAATCCCAATTATCTGGAGATATTCATGAAGGAAGCAGGAAAGGGCTCTGCGGTTGTAAGACTGTCAAGGTACCTGAACATTCCCATTGAAAATACCATCGCTGCGGGAGATGAACAGAACGATATCTCCATGATCGAGGAAGCGGGTCTTGGCATTGCCATGATCAATGCGGGAGACATAGTAAAAAAATCCGCCGATGTCATTACCGTATACGATAACAACAACGACGGACTTGCGGAATTTATTAAGTAATGTCTGTTTGTTCAGGTATCCACCAGGGTTATAAATCTGTGTTCGATAGCTTCTCTTAGCCCCGGGTGCCTTATGATGAACTGTATGGTGGGGGTCATCATTTTTGATATCCACACAAAGTTATCCCTGGATATCAGGATGTTGATATTTCTGAAGGGATTGTCAGAGATCTTTTTTAATACATAATTTTCATGTGAAAGTGCGTATTCTTCGCATGCGGACATGTGTTCCATGTATTCTTTATAGGTGTACCTGATCCTGCCTGACAGGGATGACCCGGGTATCTGGAGTGCGATGGGGTGCCTGATGAATTCGTTCTCCGTCAGTATTGGGACCTCATCACAGATGGTATATTCCTTCAGACGTTCTTCCACAGCGTTTAATACTCTGTCGTAGTAATCCTCCGCTTCTTTTTTCTGCTCTTTGGTCAGCTTATTTTTACTGAGTATGTTCATGAGAGTATTGCGTGGCATGGTATACAGAGGGAGTCCCGACATTGCCTGATATATATCTGAACATGAGCTGTCCAGTTCTTGCCGGAATGCCATGAATGCTTCATTTTTTTCATCGGTATAAATCTCCATCAGCGGCAGAGCCTGCTTCAGGAGTTCATCTGTCTGTCGCCTGATCCCGCTGACGAGAGTCTTTGATGTGGTGACCTGGTAAGAGTTGCCGCTGTTACCTCTGGCTATTCCCACTCCGATCATTGCTGCAGTTCCGCCCACCCTGTAAATATGGCGGAAGGCATCCTCCTGTTTGTCTGGGATATAATAGGGCTCGATCTGTCCTGTCATATACATAGGGATGAGATTCTCAAGAGCTATCATCATCTCATTCATCGGACGATTGAGATTGTGTACGTATCTTAGCCGCAGGCCTTTCTTCAGCATCATGGCAAGACCAAACAGCCACTTTTTCTGGAAGTTCTTATCTTCGGCAAGCTCTTCCATCTCCATATCAGAATAGAGAAATACAGGTTCTGTTGACTTGGACAGAATTATCAGTTTGAAGATATCCAGTTCTGCTGCTTTCTGTCCTTTGACACCAAAATAAGTCTTTTCCTTGGGGAATGTGAATGGTAATGTCGGAACCCTGAGATCGTCAAAATGGATCTTTTTGATGTAATCATCAAGATTGAATTCATCCATGGACTTGAGAAAACTGTTCACGGCTCTTTCATTATTTGCATTCTTAAGGATATATGTCCTGAGCTGCTTCTTTAGTGTATCAGGGTCAGTTTTTTCCGGAGGTGTTACTCCCAGCAGATCATAGAATTCGGGGGCCGGTATCGATTTTCCCAGTCTGGAAAAAATATAATCGGACAGCTTCTGTAGGAACTCCTCCGGGTTTGGAGGAACTCTTTTTCCGGTGCGCAGTCTTGAGATGTATGAAGGATCGTAGCTCATGGAATGAGCCATCTCAGAAGCATTGAGTCCGAAGACTTCCATTAGACGGTTGAAGTTCTCATCACAAAAGGAAACATTGACTTCAGAAAGATCGCTTTCAAATGCTTCGAGAACTTCGGATGCACTGATGAGTCGGATCTTCTTTTTTCTTGAAAGGGATTCTATTCCTATGGCCAGATCCGTGAGGGAATGCATGTTCTCGGGAGTGGGTATCCTCTGCCCTGAACGGTAGCGGCTGATCACGACCTGTGAGACTCCGCTTTCTTCCGACAATTCCTTTGCCGATACGCCTAATTCCTGCAGATACGAATTGAGTCTTTCCGAAAAATCCATTTATTCTCCTTTTACCCCCAGATTATATTATAGCATTATTTGGGCACAAAAGCCTGCAAACGCCGAAATTACCAAATTTGTCAATGACAAAAATTGATAAATTAATGTGCATTTTTGGCAAGTCTGATAACATATTTAATGTCTGAACTATTCAGAACAGCAGGATAGTGATCGCATCATTGATGCGCAGCTATAGAAAGGATGGTACATATGAATAAAGGATTATTCAGAAAAGTCACATCTCTGGTGCTGGGATTTCTCCTGGTGGCGGGATCGGAAAGGTCAGGGCAGCGGGAACATATACCCTGACTTATACTCTTGGCACCGCATCCGTGGGAAATGCGTATATTTCAATAAGATTCATGAACGGAGAAGGTGCTCAGCTCGGTGATATTGAGATGGCGTCCATAGGCACAAATGTCGTGGAGGGCGGAAGAGATACGGATACTAAATCCGGAGTTATTCCTTCTGAAACGACGCGTGTTGAGATCAGAGTTGAGGATGCCGGTCAGAACAGATCCGGCACTATTACGATCGGCGGAGTTGAACAGCTTGTAAGCGGAGATATCGGCAGGGGTCAGATCTTTGATATTACCGATATAAACGCTGATATTGATGTTAATATGGTTCTCGATAATCCCGGAGGCGGCGGAAATCCCGGCGGCGGAAATCCCGGCGGTGGCGGAAATCCCGGAGGCGGTGGAAATCCCGGAATCCCTCCCTTTGATGCCCCTGTTCCGAATGGAAAATACAGCGTTAATATTTCACATGATAATTATGGCGGAGAGGCAATAATCCGTTTTTATTCTCTTGGCGAAGACGGACCGGTTGAAATTTCAAGTATCACGGCGAGTGCAGATGTGGCTGCAACCGATCTTCCTGCAGGAACTAATTTCGTTGCGGTGGATTTCTCTGCTGACGACGATCAGACTGAAACAGACAGACTTTGTGTAAAGAATTGTCGTCTTATACTTTTCAGCGATGGTACTTTTTCTCAAGAGCTTGACGGAAATGACGATATCCAGTACAAGGATGAGTTGCATGATGCTATTTTCATGAGGTGGATAGATCCTGAAACCCAGGGTGTGGAGATTGCTGTAGAGTTTTCCGACAAGAAGAATATTATGTTCACCGGTGCTGAAAACTGTCAGCTGTATTTCTGTGATGCAGAGGGAAATATTGAAGAGGGCGTTAACGAAAAAAACTGTGTAATGGGTGATACCTATTATTTCAAACTCATTCCTGATTACGGATACCAGATATCCAGCCTCAGGATCAATGAGTATTATGAGCTGGCACCCATGAATGCAGCTACCGGGCTTTTCAAATTTGTAATGAACGCTCATAATCTGCATTTTGAAGGAATCGTATCTCCCTCCGAGGATGTTGTGGTAAGTTCAGCAGATTCTGTTCTTGATGCTTCGGTGGGTAACGGTGAAGCTGCTGCAGAAAATGGAGGTAATCTTAAGATCGAGGTATCTTCATCGGCAACGGAAGATGTTTCGTCTGAGGTTACAGGAGACGTTCTTTCAACCATTGATATCAGTATAGAGAATATAGTATCAAAGGGTAATACCGAATATTGGACCAGCGAGGTTACTGAGATTCCCGAGCCTATACAGATGACCTTATATTTGAACGGAGCAGAGGATGGCACCTATAGTGTTGTACGTAATCATGAGGGAACCCTGACTGCCATTGAAGCGGAATTTGACCCTTCAACCGGCGGATTAACCTTTGAGTCGGACCGGTTCTCCACATATACGATCGTTAGAACCGGTGATGCGGTCGGGTCGGATGTGTCGGAAGCTGAAGATGAGGAAACTGAGGAAGAGAGGATCTATAATCAGGAGCAGGCACAGTACAGAGAGGATATGCAGAGTATCATAGCAGGATTTACCGGCATTGCTCCTGCATCAGCTGTCTCCGGATCAGGAAACTACTCAGCCTATACCACCTCCCAGGGACCTGTGTGCCAGGCTGCATTTAAAGCAGCATTGCCTGAAGGCTGGACTGAAGCTTTTTCATTTAACCTTTTAGTGGGGAATACAGTCAGTTATGATTGCAAATCAGGAGCTATGTGGATAAATATTCCTCGATACCTGAGAACACCGGGCAGACAGTTTGCTCTGCTTGGAGTTGATAAGACCGGTCAGGTTACGATTTTCCCGGATCTCGATGCTGACCCTGATACCCTTGCTGTTATGATAAATCTTGAAGGATATGCCTTTGAACTGATCTACAAAGACTGATCTGTGACCTGATGGATCTTTGCTGACATTTACCGCCCGGGTGAACGCTTTCAAGGCGTTCCGGGCGGTATTTTATTGTCTGATAACTTGCCATCGGAGCGGTTTCTCAATATACTTATCATGTATAAAAGTGAGAATGATCCGGGGATATGACAGTTTAGGTCATGAGGATCTTTCGTGAAAAATGTTCATTGGAGGTATCGGTTTTATGAGAGAATTCAAAGGTTTTGTTCACGGAGTGGATCTTGGAGGCTGGTATTCCCAGTGTGACCACACCAAAGAACGTTATGATAACTTTATCGCAGAGACTTCCCATTGATTATGAGATCGTTGAGGATAAGGACGGCAACTACATTCAGGAAGGCTTCGAGCGTATCAGAAAGGCCATAGATTGGGCACGCAAGTATAACCTTAATGTTGTTCTTGATCTTCACAAGACCTTCGGATATTCCTTCGATATCGGATATGGCGAGAGCGGATTTTTCGAGAATGAAAAATACCAGGAGAGGTTCTACAAGCTGTGGGAGAAGCTTGCCACAGAGTTTTCCGGATACGGGGATGCCCTTGCATTCGAGCTTCTGAATGAGGTTACGAAGAAGGAGTACTGTGAGAACTGGAACAGGATCGCCAAGACCTGTATTCAGAGGATCCGCGCCATACTTCCGGATGTTAAGATCCTGGTGGGCGGATACTATAACAACAGTATAGAGGCACTTAAGGATCTTGATCCTCCATATGATGAGAACATCGTATATAACTTCCACTGCTATGATCCCGTGATCTTCACACATCAGGGTGCAGGCTGGGTTGAAGGCATGAGCCTTGATTTCAGGATTCCCGTTGATGCATCATTTGCAGAGATGGCAAAGTGCATGGAGGAGCAGACGAAGAATATGGGAACCTTCGCTGATCCGGATCCGAATAAGAAGCTGAGCCCGGAGTATTTTGACAAGGCATTTGCGGAGGCAGTTGCTGTTGCAGAGGAGAGGAATGTGCCTCTTTACTGCGGAGAGTACGGAGTTATCGAAAATGCTACACCCGAGGATACTCTCAAGTGGTATGAGATGATAAGCGCCTCCTTCAATAAGTACGGCATCGGAAGAGCTGCATGGTCATACAGAGAGATGAATTTCGGTATCACCGCTCCCGAACTGGACTCTGTCCGTGACAGGATCATAAAGCTTCTGTGATGAGCGCGTGAGATATTAATAAAATTGTTGCAATGGACGGCAACATATATTATTCTTTAGAAAATCACATATAAACCGATGACGAAGAGGAGTAGCATCAGATACCTGCTTTAAAGAGAGCCCGGGGCGGTGGAATCCGGACAGTGAGGGCTTTTGTGAATGGACTTCGGAGGGCATGGTGGAAATACCATGACGTAAGGCATACGTCAGTTGCCGGGGATATGAAGGTATCCCGCGAGAGCATGGGTCATACCATGAATCAGGGTGGCACCGCGAATTAACAGATTCGTCCCTGACAGTATATTTGTACTGTCAGGGATTTTTTTGTGAAGAATTACCGCATGGCAGAACTAAAAGCCTCAGGCTGATCAGTTGACGGAGGGAAAAACATGACGATCGATGAACTGAAGAAATACAAGGAAGAAGGAAAGTACGACATTGCACCGGTAAGTCTTGAGATGCTTTCGGATATGAGAACCCCCATACAGGTTCTACGTATCCTGAAGGCGGCATCGGATCACTGCTATCTGCTGGAATCCGCCAAGGACAATGATAACTGGGGACGCTATACATTCCTCGGATTCGACCCGAAGCTGGAGATCACATGTCTGAATGGCAGATTAAAGATCGGTGACGAAGTGGTACAGACCTCCAATCCTGCAGAGCACATAAGGGAACTCCTCGGAAAATACAGAAGTCCCAGGATATCATCCCTCCCTCCCTTCACCGGCGGACTGGTGGGGTATTTTGCATATGACTATATCAAGTATGCGGAGCATTCACTCCATCTTACGGAAGCGGATGAGCAGGAATTCAACGATATCGATCTTATGCTCTTTGATAAGGTGATAGCGTTCGATCATCTGAAGCAGAAGATCATTCTCATCGTCAATATCCATCTGACCAGTGTGGAGTTCGAATACGAAAGGGCACAGAGGGAACTGAAAAGGCTGAAGAATCTGATAGAGAACGGGAAGATGTCTGACGATATAAGCGGGCATGTTAAGGGCGAGTTCAGCTCTGCCATGGATAAGGATGAATTCTGTAACATGGTTGAGAAGGCCAAGCATCATATTGTCGAAGGTGATATTTTCCAGATTGTTCTTTCCAACAGACTGGGAGCTGATTTCGAAGGTTCGCTTCTCGGCGCATACAGAATGCTGCGTACCATAAATCCTTCACCTTACATGTTCTATTTCTGCTCCAAGGATCTGGAGCTGGCCGGTGCTTCGCCCGAGACTCTTGTAAAACTGCAGGACGGTGTTGTACATACATTTCCTCTTGCAGGAACCAGGAAGCGGGGAGCAGACGAAGAGGAGGATGCCGAACTTGTAAAGGATCTTCTGGCAGATCCCAAGGAACTTGCGGAGCATAATATGCTTGTGGACCTTGGAAGAAACGATCTGGGAAGGATCTCCAGATTCGGAACCGTGAAGGTGGAGAAGCTTCGTGAAGTCCAGTTCTTCTCTCACGTAATGCATATCGGCTCTACCGTAAGAGGAGAGATAAGAGAGGATGAGGACGCTCTGTCTGCAATAGGCGCAGTGCTTCCCGCAGGAACTCTATCAGGTGCACCCAAGATAAGAGCGTGTGAACTCATCGATGAACTTGAGGGTATCAAGCGCGGAATATACGGCGGTGCCATCGGATATATCGATTTTACGGGCAATATGGATACCTGCATATCAATAAGACTTGCTTATAAGAAAAAGGGCAAGGTGTTCGTAAGGAGCGGTGCCGGAATAGTAGCGGATTCTGTTCCCGAGAATGAATTTACGGAATGTATCAACAAGGCATCTGCCGTTATCAAGGCTATACACGATTCCGAGGAGGTATGAAGATGATACTGCTGATAGATAATTACGACAGCTTTTCATATAATCTGTTCCAGCTTGTTGGAGAGATCAATCCTGACATCAGTGTCATAAGAAATGATGCCAAGACCATAGAAGAGATCAGAGCCATGAAGCCTTCTCATATAATCCTCAGTCCCGGTCCCGGAAGACCCGAGGATGCCGGCGTCTGCATTGATGTGGTGAAGGAACTGTCCGGAGAGTTCCCAATTCTGGGTGTATGCCTTGGGCATCAGTCAATCTGCGCGGCCTTCGGAGCTACCGTAACATATGCAAAGCAGCTGATGCACGGAAAGAGTTCTGTTGTTACAGTTGATACAGAGTCTGCCATGTTTAAGGGACTAGATGAGAAGGTTCAGGTTGCCAGATATCATTCGCTTGCTGCGGCAAAGGATACGATACCTGATTGTCTTAAGGTCACGGCTGAAACTGATGACGGAGAGGTGTGATGGCTGTAGAGCACAGGGAGTATAAAGTATACGGTCTTCAGTTTCACCCGGAATCCATACTCACTCCTCAGGGAAGGATCATGCTGAGGAACTTCCTTGATGTAAGATGATGATGCGGACCTGTTTGATGCGATGCAGATATGTGCCTCGATGATATTGATGAGTTGCGATTTCATTGTGACATATATGTCATAAAAAAAATTTTTAAAAAGTTATTGACATATTATTTTTAGCAGAGTATTATCTCACCCATAAGGAGCAAGGGCGTTCCGGAATTTATTTTCCGGAACGCATTTTTTGTTTAAGGCAAAGGCGCTTTGAACTTTCACCGCGAAGTTCGAAGTGCCTTTTTCTTTTACGGAAGGCTCATGACGCAGACATCTGTTTTGCGGTGACGATGCTGCGTGAGAATAATCCTGAGGAGGAAAAATTTTTATGGAA
>CACWJQ010000058.1 GCA_902761225.1 uncultured Lachnospiraceae bacterium
AGGAAATCAGCAGATCCGCGCGTTTGCAGCGGTAACAAGAGACATGACGGAGGAGGCAAGGCAAAGACATCAGACCAGCCCGGCCGCGACGGCCGCGCTCGGACGGCTTATGACAGCCGGAGCCATGATGGGGTCGATGATGAAGGAAGAGAATGCAGTCCTGACCCTTCAGATCAAGTGCATGGGCCCGATCGCACGGCTGATCGTGACGGCGGACGCAAAGGGGAATGTAAAAGGATACGTGGAGAATCCGGAGGTGATCCTTCCTCCCAACAAGGACGGAAAGCTGGATGTCGCCGGTGCTCTGGGGCCGGGAACCCTTCAGGTCATCCGCGATCTTGGAATGAAAGAACCCTATGTGGGGACGGTGGATCTTCAGACCGGGGAGATCGGAGACGATCTCACGTATTACTTTGCCGCCAGCGAACAGACGCCTTCGGCTGTCGGACTCGGCGTTCTGATGAACAAGGACAACACTGTGGCGCAGTCCGGCGGATTCATCATTCAGATGATGCCCTTTGCAGAGGAAGAGACGATCGCGAAGCTTGAGAAGAATCTTTCGGCGATCTCATCGGTTACATCCCTTCTTCAGGAGGATCCGACACCGGAAGGACTTCTTTCCAGGATTCTGGAAGGATTCGATCTGGAGATCACGGACCGGCTTGATACCCGTTTCCACTGCAACTGCAGCAAGGAGCGCGTAAAGAAAGCGCTGATCAGCATCGGCGGGAAAGAACTGGATTCCATGATAGAGAAGGTGGGAATGCTTTCAGACAAGGCCTCCACCATCAACAGCCTTGTGGAGAATGTTTTTCACGCAACCCTGGATGACATGGAAGAGATCCGTATAGAAACTTCCGAGTATGATTCAAGGATTTTACTTGACCATATAAGAAGTATGACGGATTATGGTAACATGATCATAGAAAATGACATCCCCGAGTGCCTCGTGTCCATCGACAAACTCAGGATGAAACAGGTCATTGACAACATAGTAGGCAATTCCAAGAAATACGCCGGAACAGATATCCACGTCTCATTCGGCATGGAAGAGATCTCGGACATATCAGGTAAGAAGATCCGTTACCTCTCCATACGCATCAAAGACGACGGCCCCGGAGTAAAGCCCGAAGACCTGCCCCTTATCAGCGAGAAATACTACCGCGGCAGGAACACTTCCGAAAAACAGGGTTACGGCCTCGGCCTCTACCTCGTCAAGACCTACATGGAGCGCCAAAACGGCGGCTTCGAATATTATAACGACAACGGTTTTGTTGTAAAACTCCTGGTAAAGATCGCAGGGTAAACGGATTTGCTTCTTGAATAATAAGAGAGTTATTGCTTTAATAATGGATAAATGAACCTGGAGAATTTACCGTAATTATTTACTGATTATCGGAAAATAAAATTACAGCATCATCTTGAATAAAAGGAGGTCACATTATGGCAGATAAGATTATCAGAGGCGGATACGCTTCGGACTATGACGATTTTATACTCTGGATAGAGGAACCTGAGACAGGAGCAGCAGCTGCACACATCGCAGATGAGAGCGAGTATACTCCCTGCAAAGTAACCAAAGTCATCAGAAGAAGTGACTATCCCGATGAAGATGAATACAGCGAGGCGTGTGACGAGATCACAGACGGAAGCTGCGCAACCTGCACCGGAGAACTCATCACCGACGATGACATCTACTACGTTGAGATCGATGCCGACGGCGATGCTGAAGAGTACGAAAGCATCGAATACGATGATGTTTATTTTTGCTGAGGCAGGAAACGTCCCTTTGTTCACCGGAAGGAATATATCATGAAGAAACAAGGTAAACTAACATTTGCATCAATGCTTACGGTTGCGGGAGCCATGATCGGGCTGAGCAACTGCGGAGTGTACGGTCCTCCGGAGGCTCCTATGCCGGATGTATATGGCCCTCCCGAGTTTTATGAGGTTGAGGAAGAGGATGCAGCAGGTCCCGAGGTGTATGGCCCGCCTGAGATCATTGAACCGGAAACAGAGGAAGATACTCCTCATAACGGAGCAGTGGATGAATCCGGAATGCTCTATGAGTACTACTCTGAGGATGGTTCCGTATTCATAAGGCAGGATTACAATACCTGCACATCTGTCATAATGGATGGAGAAGAGGGTATCCCTGTTGATATTGCCACGGGTATTTACGGACCGCGTATAGAAAAG
Organism: uncultured Lachnospiraceae bacterium; assembly: GCA_902761225.1. GTDB lineage: Bacteria > Bacillota > Clostridia > Lachnospirales > Lachnospiraceae > AC2028. The sequence goes on from CACWJQ010000058.1 coordinate 2,200, forward strand.
AACGATATCGACGGCGATGGTGAGGATGAATATCTCATTGCCGAATGCGAAGGCACCGGGACGGGTATTTCCGTGTACGGATTCTGCATTGTCAGGAAGGATGGAGATGAGTATGTCCTGACAAAATACGATGGAGAGTATTTTACGCAGATAATCCGTGATCGTGTGAAGTACAGCTACGACAAGGACACTCATGAGATAACCGTCACCGTTCAGAATTCGGATGGAGAGACATCCTTTAGCCGCGTTATCGAAAGAGACTATTCTGACGAGTATGATCTGCAGGATGTGGTATGGGGCGATATCATTGCTGTCAGCTTTGCAGACGGTAAGCCGTATCTTTCCGCTCCGACGGGGTATATTTTTGCAGACTCGCCGATGCCGGATTATGAGGATGCAATTGAGATATCCGCGCCCATCACGGTCGATACAGACTCCGGTATCACAGTAGGAGATTTTTCACTTGGAGAGGATGACGGAGATAAGACACCGTGAAATTATATTACGGGTATAATGACATGAAAGTTTATTTGTGTTATTGTACCGTATAAGAAAGAGGGTATATTCCCGGAAAGGATAAGCGAAGATGATCGCAGCAGTACGTAACAGTTATCTTTATAGTGAACTATCAACAGCGCTGAGGTATTATCAGAGCTCTGATCATATGCGTCCACATAAAGATAATGGGTACCGGTATTACTGCTTGAAATGAAGACCGGATATAGATATATGAACAAACCGCTTATCTTGTGCAGGACATGGATAGGCGGTTTTTTATTGTATGGAAAGGAATGAAAATGAATATACAGGATATGCCGGTAATAGATATGAGAGGTACCGGACTTAAGATAACACAGCTTAGAAAAGCATCCGGAAAGTCAGTGAAGGATCTTCAGGATATCTTCGGATTCGGAACTCCCCAGGCTATATACAAATGGCAGCAGGGTGCAGCAATGCCAACCATAGACAACCTGATAGTGCTGTCGGTCATCTTCGGAGTTTCCCTGGATGAGATCATAGTATTGGAGGATGCCTACCAGGTAAAAACTGCATAAAAGCCCCTCGTTCACCGCCACCACGTTTATCAAGCCCACTTTGCAGATATGTTAAGTGGGTATTTTTACGTTCATTTTATCAAATATTGGTTTACATAAATTATGACTATGGTTTACATAATGTAATATTTTTATGAAAACACCTGTAATTTAATGTATTTCCTCTCTTTTTTGCCGTTTCATGCATGCTAGAAGGAATTTATTGAACATAGGTCGTGGGATAATCTGTTTAAGGTGTTTAAGGTGTACACCCATACGCCGGCTGTATACAATTTTCAGGAGGACATACAATGGCACTTATTTCAGAGCATAAAGAATGGGTCCTTGCAAAGGATGATCTCATATATTCGATCACCTGCCTCGGATTTCCTGAGGAGCTTGGATATGAAATAGCCAGAAATCTCGGAAGCCCCAAAGCAATCCGCAGGATGAATTCCTACCTTCGTCAGGTCAGACCGGGCAGTGCTGAACTTGTCGTAGATGAAATGCTGGCTATCTGCGCAGAGATAGATTCCTGGCGTAAGAGAAAAGAGGCTCAGGAGGCTAACGCCAGATATAATGAGATGCGATACTATGGGCTGGTTGATAATGAGGATGAATGAATATAGAATAAGAACATAAGTAAAGATTTATTGAATGTAATGGTATTTCAAGGAGCCACACATGGACATTAATGATGATATAAACAAACTGATCGATATGATCGACGGAAAGATGAATGGCGGAGTCAGCAGACTTAAGGTTGAGTTTACTGAGGAACTGCAGGAAGGACAGCGGAAGGAAGCATATCACCACGGAAGATGCGATGTCGGTAGTCCGTGGGCTACCGGAACTGTCGGAAATTGTGATGCCATTGATTCTGATATCTGAGTTTCCGTAGCATTAATTTTTCTCATATGTTATTATCTTCACACGGGTTTTCTAAGGAAGGGTCAGTTCGATCATAATCCACCCGTTCATAATCTATGTGTCGCACCGTAGTGCAGGCTCTGCGGTGATCACTAAATATCGCCTGCATCATTGCCGTTTATCCGGCATTACCACAGTAACTGTTTATTTAGTATTCGTATCATTCGGATGGTATATCTGTCTGTATGCTTTGTTCCTGCATTTTGCCGGCAAGGCGTTATTTCTGATATTTTTTCCGGGATACGGATACGCTATTTGGATCGTACGGGAAAGAGAGGAAGAATGAGCGAGATCAGGATAAATGAGAAGAACAAGGACAGGCTGTTCACATTTTTGTTCGGAAACGAGGAATATAAGGAGAACACGCTGTCTCTATACAATGCCGTAAACGACAGCAACTACAGCAACATCGATGATGTTCAGATATACACCATCGGTGATGCTGTATATATAGGTCGAAAAAATGATGTGGCTGTACTGTTCGACAGCAGACTTTCGCTTTGGGAGCACCAGTCAACATATAACCCGAACATGCCACTCAGGGGACTCATATATTTCGGGCAGATGTTTGACAGATATGTGACCACCAATGAGATCAGCATATACGGAAGCTCGCTGGTCAGGCTTCCCACACCGAAATATTGCGTTTTCTATAATGGCGATGACGATCTTCCGCCTGTGATTAAGCTTAAGCTCAGCGAAGCCTTTGCTGAGCCTGATGAGAGCGGAGAGTTTGAGTGGACTGCAACGATGTACAACCTGAATCATGAGAACAACAGTAATCTTCTAAAAAACTGCAAGACTTTATCGGACTATATGACATTTGTAAATACCGTAAAGGCAAATAAAAAACAGGGTCTGGATAAATATGCGGCCGTTGACAAAGCGGTGACGGAATGTATCAAAAATGATATACTCAAAGAGGTACTTCTGAAGCACAGATCGGAGGTGGTTGGTATGGTCCTGACGGAGTTTAATGAGGAAGTCTATAAAAAGGGAATATATGATGAAGGATATTCAAAGGGAAAAGACGACGGCAAAGCAGAAGGCATAGTGGAAGGCTTCTCCCAGGGTCAGTCTTCCCTCGCCGAAGCCGTCAAGAAGCTCTGCTCCGGAGCAACCGTAGAAGATCTGATCAAAGAGGGAGTAGATAAGAAGACTGCAGAACTTGCATGGAACTGCATGCACAAATAAGGTGAACGCAGGAAACGTCTCCTCATTAACTTATTTTGGGAGAATTGATTATGCTTGGATCAATTGAAGAGCTGTCGTTGGTTTCAATTATAATAAAGCTGCTCCTGGCTACACTCTTTGGCGGTATCATAGGTCTTGAAAGAGGTGCCAGCGGTCAGTCTGCGGGTATAAGGACATTCGCTCTGGTATGCATGGGTGCGGCATCCTGTGCCATAGTTAATCTGTATCTGCTCTATACAACGGGCTCTGCAGATGCTGCAAGGATTCCATCGACGGTTATCTCAGGCATTGGTTTCCTGGGAGTCGGCACCATAGTTGTCACGGGAAGAACATCGGTAAGAGGACTTACAACCGCTGCAACTCTGTGGGCTACGGCGGCGCTTGGGCTTATGATAGGTTCGGGATTTATCGTAGGAAGTTTCGTTTGTTTTCTCACCATAGTATTCATAGTTGTGGTTCTTAACAGGGTTTCGCTTTTCCAGGAAAATATTGCCAGCAGATTAACTATGTATCTGGAACTCGACAGGGAGGCCGGAATTGAGGAATTCCTTTCATACATGAATTCCCACGGATACAGCGTGTCGGTTCTGGAAAAGCAGAAGAATGCATCCATTCATTCCAAGGATATCGGACTCTACGTAACCTGTAACATCCATAAGCACAAATCACACACTAACCTGATCAACGATCTGTTTACCCTGCCATCAGTCCATTATGTTGAAGAGATAAAGGGATAAAGGTATACCTTGTTTGTAAGGATAGAAGATGTTAACGAATAAAGCCGGTAAGCGATTGATAAAATATGTTCCGGATTATGTTCTCTTTGATCTTGAGACAACCGGACTTTCCTGTCGAAATGACGAAGTTATCGAGATTTCTGCATTAAAAGTAAAAGATGGATCTGTAGAAGATGAGTTTTCTACTCTGGTCAATCCCGGAATGCCGATTCCATTTATGGCAAGCGAAGTGAACGGAATTACTGATGATATGGTAAAGGATTCTCCGGACTTTAAAACAGCGCTGGGACAGTTTATTGAATTTGCGGGAGATTCCGTTCTGGTCGGACATAATATTGTATCCTTTGATATGAAATTCATTCAGAGAGACATTGAGAAGTACTATGGTAAAGTCCTTGGAAATGATCATATCGATACACTGTTACTTGCAAGACTTTATCTTCCTGAACTTCAGCATCATACTCTTTCTGATCTTGCTCATTACTATCATATAAGTACAGCCGGCGCCCACAGGGCGCTTGCTGATTGCAGGATGAATCAGAGAATTTTCGAAAGTCTGAAGGGAGAAATTGAAAATCCTTCAGAAGCTGCACAGGCTGTAAAGAGATGTCCGAAATGCGGTAATGCTCTTAAGATGCGGACCGGTAAGTTCGGAGAGTTTTGGGGCTGCATGAGTTATCCGGAGTGTAAGTATACGGAGAATATCCGCTGAACTAAAAATCCATTGAATGCATTTATGTGGAAACGAAAGAGGTAGGAGTATGAGCGATTTTTTATGGTTTGTGATCATAGGGGTATTGTTTGTGCTGCTAGGACTGGTCTTTATGCTGCTTGGCTGGCATATATGGAAAGAACAGAAGATGACTCTGATCATCAGTCATCACTGTGATAAGGTAAGCGATGAAAATAAAAAGGCTTATTGTACTCTTTCAGGTGTAGGAATCTTCATCATCGGAATTGGCTTCGTTTTCTCCGGAATCTGCACATTCCTGTTACAGTCCGCCCCGGCATTTATCCCCATGGCAGTCGGATTGGTTGTGGGAATGGCATTTTTTGTATCAGCAGTGATCAGGTATAACCGTTAACTGTAAGATAAGAAAGGCTGTTTTTTGCAGGAAACTCGTGGTTAAAGTGTTCGCCATCCTGTCTGTTTCGGATGTGCATATGTGAAAGATCAGAGCATGAAGAAAGCATATATCGTCATTGTAAATGTGGTCATAATGATCACCATATTGATCTTCGTTGTTCTCTACTCAGGATATGAAAGCAAGATTTCCTATCAGAGACAGATAGAGCATTTTGAGAGTACCACTGTTGCCATGGAGCAGGTGACGGCGAATTATCTCGAAGGTGAACAGAGGATCTGTGATGTATGGGCACACTATATCAACAGTGCTGACATGACCATTGAGGAAGCGACAGGCTATATACGTGACTCTCATGTTCTTGCAAATACATCGGCCCACCTGATATCTCTGCATTCACTGGAGGGACTCTCCACACGTCCAAGGCTCGGTACTGAGGATGACTATGAAGTGTCCTATGAAAGGCTCGGACTCCTGGGGGATGCAGGCTGGATAGATGAGATTGGAAAGTCTGTCAACATAACCCGTGCTTATACCAATCCGATGAACGGAGAGCAGTCACTTGCATTCTGCAACATTATCACTCTTTATGACGCCGAAAGCGGACTGCCTGAGGATGCTGTACTGCTCAGAGTGGTTCCCGTGTCAGCGCTTGAGCAGAAATGGATCTTCCCCCAGTCTACCTTTGCCAATACTGAGCTTTCCATGATCGATGCTGACGGTGACTATATCCTCAAGGGCTACAGCTTCAAAAACTCCAGCTTTTTTGAATTCTATAAATCATATAATCCAACGGATCCCGAATCTTCCAAGGAACTGTTTGGACGTATCACTTCTTCCACCGGTTCTGTTTCAATGACCAATTCACACGGACAGGAATGCATTCTTGCTTTTACTCCCGTATCATCCACGGCAGGATGGACAATGCTGGGACTGGTTCCTGCAGAGGACCTGAATGTTGACAAGAGCAACTGGGTGCTGATAGGAGTTGTATCAGTCGCACTACTGATACTGTTTATCTGCGACATGTTCTACATGCAGTATGTTAACAGACGTCTTCAGATCACGGCCAACAAGGCAGAGCAGGCCAATAAGGCCAAGACGGATTTCCTCTCCACCATGTCTCACGATATCCGTACACCCATGAATGCGATCATAGGTCTTACGACCATTGCGGAGAAAAATACCGGTGATGAGGCTTTGACCAAGGAAAGTCTTCGCAAGATCGGACTTGCGGGGAATCACCTGCTGACACTTATCAATGACATCCTTGATATTTCAAAGGTGGAAAGCGGAAATCTTACCCTTAATCCCGTTACCTTCTCTATCGTAGAGACGGTTGAAAATCTTGTGAATATCTCACAGCCCATGATCAAGGAGAAAAATATCGAATTCAGTTTTCACATTGACCGGATGGAGAAGGAGTATCTCTACACCGACCAGCTCAGACTGAATCAGATATATATCAATATTCTTTCCAATGCAGTCAAATACACTGAACCCGGAGGACAGGTCAGCGTGGACCTTCGCGAGGAGGAGAGTACTGCCCCGGGATGCGTCAAGCTGACTTATATCGTAGCTGATACCGGTATCGGAATGACTCCGGAATTTATGGAGAATATGTACACTCCTTTCTCAAGACAGGTAGACAGCCGCGTCAATTCCATCCAGGGAACAGGTCTTGGACTTGCCATAACAAAGCAGATGGTAGAGCTGATAGGCGGTACCATTGATTGTAAGAGCAAGCAGGGAGAGGGAACGACCTTCACTGTTGTACTGGATATCCCTGTGGCAGACAGGCAGCGTGATGATATGCAGCTTGACTCTGTTGATATCCTTATCGTCGATGATGATGAGATCATGCTCAAAACTGCTGTCGATACCATTGAGTCTCTGGGGGCTACGGCAGAGCAGGCATCAGGAGGCCTTGAAGCTGTTGGCATGGTAAGGCACAGGCATCAGGCCGGACGGGATTATGATGTGATCATAGTTGACTGGAAAATGCCTGATGTGGATGGAATCGAAACCATCAGCCGCATACGCTCCGAAGTAGATGCGGATGTGCCAATCCTTCTGATCTCGGCATATGACTGGTCGGATATAGAGGATAAGGCTAAGACTGCTGGAGCAAGCGGTTTTGTCACAAAGCCTCTGTTCCGCTCGACGCTTTATGATAAGATAAGTGACCTCATGGGAAAAGAATCCAGATCTGTCCAGCCTGAAGATGATCATTCGGATCTGGAAGGACTTCACATCCTTGTTGCAGAGGATAATGATATCAACTGGGAGATCATATCCGCGATGCTTTCAATGTTCGGCATAACAACGGACCGCGCGGAAAACGGAAAGGTCTGTGTCGATATGATAAGTGCAGCTGAGGAGGGCAGTTATACACTCATATTCATGGATGTGCAGATGCCTGAGATGAACGGACTTGATGCTACAAGGGCAATCCGTAAGCTGGAGAATCCCTGGGCATCGTCAATACCAATAGTCGCCATGACGGCTGATGCCTTCTCGGAAAATATCACAGCATGTCTTGATGCAGGAATGAACGGACATATTGCAAAGCCTATCGATGTCAAGCTGGTTATAAGAGAGATCAGAAGGATCAAGGAGGGAAGATAGATATTATGAAAAAGAAGATTTGTACTCTGTTATCTGCGATGATGATAATGAGCCTGACCGCATGCGGTGCCCAGACTCAGGAAACTGCTGCAGAAGAAGGATTTAAGCCGGGGCTTGATACTTCTGTAAGCTGCAGTGTAAGGATTGCCGGAGGATACGATAATTTCGAGGCGCTGGAGGCGGAGTTCGACCGTTTCAATGACTATTACCCTAATGTTGAGCTTGTGTATACCAAGGTCGACGATTATAACAACATGATCGGCACTGTGCTGGATGGAAACGATGCACCTGACATCTATGTCAATTATTCCTGGATGTATGGAAGAGACCAGTATAAGTCTTCGATAGATCACGCAGAGAATCTGGCTGATCCTTCTCTTGGTATTAACCTTGACTGCATCCGCGGTAATATCATCCTGAATACTGACGACGGCACCCTTCCCATGGTTCCTGTATTCGCCAATACATACGGAATGATGGTGAATAAGAACCTTTTTGAAAAGGAAGGTCTGAAGGTGCCTTCCACATATCAGGAGCTTTTGGATGTATGTAAAGCATTTCGCGATAAGGGATATGAGAGTCCTCTGATGGGATTTTCACAGAAGGAGACCACATCACTCTATACACTTGCAGCATATCCTTACTTTTGCGGAAGCATAGCAGGTGATGATGCGGCTGTTGATAAACTCAATTCACTTGATGTATCTGCCGGTGAATATCTGAGACCTACTCTTGAGAAGATGGATCAGTTCCTGAAGGATGGATGCGTAGAGATCAGTGTCTGCGATGAGATTGAGAATAACTACGATGCCGTGATCCTCAGATTTTTCGAAGGTGACGTACCCATGATGACCTGCTCGGGAGATACAGTCTCCGGAACCAAAAAGCGTGAGAGCCGTTCGGAGGCATTCATCGCTAATCCCTTCGAATACACCTTCATCCCTATTCCCATGTCTGACGATGGGGCGGTTTTCCTTGACATGCCTAATCTGCAGTTTTCTGTCAATAAAGACAGCTCTAACCTTGATATGGCCAATGAGTTCATGCGTTTCCTTATCTCTACGTCAGAGCTGAATGAG